>JAEUSQ010000014.1 GCA_016788705.1 Bacteroidetes Order II. bacterium | reverse complement strand
CAAGTTAGGCATGAAGGGTTTTTAAGTGCCAAGTGCCAAGTACGTCGCTCTCGCGAAAACGGGAATCCATTTTGTAAAATGCTTAACATAAACTAATTGGCACAGCGTACTTAATAGAAGCTAATTTTGTCTATGTACTTATCAATTAAGGTGGCGAATTTAAATAAACAACAGCCCACAACATTGCATTTGTGACAAGGTGGGCAAAAGTGCCAAATTGAAACTTTTGTGCTTTCTATGGGCTTTTGTGCGTGTGAAAACGATAGTGCTACCAAACCCGCGCTGCACAAATGTTTTTCCGTCGGTTGCAAGATTAAAAGACAGACGACGATCGCGTTTGCACGAAAACAATGGAGACACCATTTAAGTTGGTGTTCCTCCTCAAAAAAAACTCCGGATCCTTAAATGGGCCCGGAGTTTCTAAGAGAATTTGGGTTTTGTTTCTTTATTGTTTGCGACGTAGCCCCCAAGGCGAAACGAAGGCATCTATAAAAATAGATGCTCCGGTGGTACTGGTAGTAGTAGCTGTTGCCGATTTTTCTTTTCCGGCCACCCCTTGTCCGCCACTACGCATCAGAACGGCGGCTACAGCAGCGGCCTCGTCCATTCCGGCATCATCCAATGCCAATTCTTTGGGTGTAAAATAAAGCGGTACAAAGTGCGTATCGAAGTTCCCAGAGGTGAAGGCATCGTGTTGCATCACAAACTGGCAGAACGGAATGGTGGTTTGGACCCCCACGATTTCGTACTCGCGCAAGGCACGACGCATTGCACGGATGGCAGCAGAGCGGGTTTTGCCCCATGTGCAGAGTTTTGAAATCATCGGATCGTAGTAAATCTGTACGTCCATTCCTTCCGCAATCCCTGCATCCACCCGCACGTTTGGACCACTCGGTGCTTGGTGACGGTCTAAATGCCCTGGATCTGGCAAGAAGTTATTTGTCGGGTCTTCGGCATAAACCCGACACTCTACGGCATGTCCATTGATGTGTAGGTCTTCTTGTGTATAGCCTAATTCTTCGCCCTCGGCCACCCGGATTTGTTCCGCCACCAAATCTATTCCGGTAATCATTTCAGAGACAGGATGTTCTACCTGAAGACGGGTATTCATCTCCATGAAGTAGAAATTGCGGTTTTTATCCACCAAGAATTCCACCGTTCCGGTTCCCACATAGCCACACGCTTTGGCTGTTTTAATGGCCGCCTCGCCCATTTGTGCCCTCATCTCTGGCGTTAGAATGGAGGAGGGGGCTTCTTCTACCACTTTTTGGTGACGGCGTTGGATGGAGCATTCCCGCTCGAAGAGATGAACCACATTTCCGTGCTGGTCTGCCAATACCTGAAACTCGATGTGTCGTGGCTCTACAATGTATTTCTCTACATATACACGAGCATCGCCAAAAGCAGACAGCGCTTCGGACTGAGCCGATTGCATGGCATTCTCGAAATCTTCCACCGCGTGTACGATTCGCATCCCTTTGCCACCGCCACCCGCCGAGGCTTTAACCAATACAGGGAAGCCTATGGAAACGGCAATCTGTTTGGCCTCTTCTACGTCGTCAATAGAGTCCGTGGTTCCAGGAGCCATAGGTACATTGGCTTCTTTCATTAACAAACGGGAGGTAACTTTATCACCCATTGCCTCAATGGCTCCGGTGGGTGGGCCGATAAAAATGATGCCTTCCTCCGCACACCGGCGTGCAAAAGTGGCGTTTTCGGAAAGAAATCCATAGCCGGGATGAACCGCATCTGCACCAGAGACTTGTGCCACTTCCAAAATTTTATCCATTACCAAATACGACTGGTTGGATGGAGCCGGGCCAATCAGGTAGGCTTCGTCCGCCATCTGCACATGCAGCGCCGTTCGATCGGGCTCGCTATATACAGCTACGGATTGTATTCCCAATTCTCTACAGGTACGAATGACCCGACAAGCAATTTCGCCACGGTTTGCGATAAGTATTTTTTTGATCTTTGGCATAGGAGGGGGCTTTGTGCGTCGCAATATTGTACTGACAATATCGGAACGGAAAGTGATTAAACAATGTTTAGAGAGGGGCAGGAGGAGCAAAATTACAACATTGATTTGGCCCGAATTTGTTTTACGAATTAATTCAGCGTGGAATTTTGGGCAGTTAAGTTTGAAAGATTGAAGTAGTTATGGCGAAGACAGATGGTCTATTTAGCTCCGAAGCCGTGGTCTTGGTACTTCGGAGTTCTCTATTTCGGGCGTTTTCTGGTCAGGCTGACGATCCACAAGAGCCTGAAGTCGTAGTTCCTTTAGCCATAAGCGGTCCTGAAAATTTTTTTTAAAGGTACCAAACGGGGGAATATGCAAAAAGTACCGATCTTTATTCGTGACATTCGGAGCGGCCTTTCCTGTCAACACCTCGTAAAATACAATGGCTTTGGTATAAGGCTTGGCAAGTTCGACCGTCTCTTTCTGTAGTGCCTCTATTTTAGCGATAGTAAATACAATCTGTATGCAGATTAATTCTTAGCTGTTTATGTAAATAACAAAGTAGCAGTATGTCAGGTTGGCTTGTTGCAAAAAAAGCGACTCCAAACCATGTCTGGAGTCGCTTCTACAATAAAAAAAGGCCAAAATCATTGCAAAGGTTCTTTTTGGATAATCTTTCGTAAGGACCACATATAAGAACTTGCATCTTCGGGTGGGTGTTTAAGGGTTTCCCGTTTTACGTCTAAGGTGTACAGATATCCGGGCTGAAACTGGAACCCCAAAATGGTATCATAGAAATACGTCCATTCTTCCGAGGTTTTTTCGCGGACGAGGAGGCATTTTTGTGACCCCACGCCCACACAATCCACCTGTTGCGGGCCTACATACAGGGTTTTCCGAACCGAAGAAAAGGGCTTTACATGTGGGTTTTCCATCGAGTCGCAACCGAAAAAGCCCCATAAAGCAATCAACAAGAAAACGTTATACCGCATTTTTTGTGAGTCTATAATTGGGATGATTATAGCCAAACTACACCCAAACGCCCATTAATGCCCAAATACAAGCTTGCCCTAAAAACGTAGCCTTCAGTTTTGAGGCAATAAATTATGCTTGAGCGACTCCAGCACGTCTTCGTCTGAGCGGGCATCCGGAAACCAGCTCACGATTTTACGAAGGACTTCTTCCAACAGCGAGTCGGGGCAAGAAGCTCCGGCAGTCAGTATAATATCTAACGGGCGTTTGTTTGGGAACCAAGAGTGGGTTTGAATGCGTTTACCGGATGCATATATGAAGTGAGAAATTTCAGTGGAGGAGGCAATCTCATCGGCATGGGAGATGAAATAGGTGGGCATCACCTCTTCACATAGTTCTACTAAGTGGCTTGTGTTAGAGGAATTATAACCTCCCACCACAATGGCCAAGTCTCCACCGTCGTCTATCAATGCGCGGGTTGCACTTTGGTTTTCGTTAGTAGCATAGCAAAGCGTGTCGCTTGTATCGGCAAAATGCGTTTGAAGAGATGCTGTGCCATACCGCAGTTCCACCGCCTGACGAAGCAAATCCACAATAGCTTGGGTTTCGGTGGCCAACATGGTTGTTTGGTTTACCACGCCTATGTGTTGAAGGTCTTTTTGTGGATCAAACCCTTCGGAATACCGATCTGCAAAGGTCTGATAGAAGAAGGCGGTATCGCGTTCACCTCGGATGACCTCTGCCAATAATTGCGCTTCTTCGAGGTCTCGTACCACCACCACGGGCGAGGTTTCTTTGGCCCGCGAGAAGGTCGCCCGTGTTTCTTCGTGGTATCGTTTTCCATGCACCACAATAGTATATCCATTTTGTCCGATCTGGGCACTTCGCTTCCAAACTTTCATTACAAACGGGCAGGTGGTATCATATTGCTGCACATCTACCCCCCTTTTTTGAAGCACTTGTTCTACCTCCAATGAGGCGCCAAATGCAGGGATGATGACAATATCATGCGGTGTAAGTGATTCGAAAGGAATCCGTTGTTCCCCTGTCGTAGAACGTAAAAACCGTACCCCTCGTGCCTTTAAATCTTCATTCACTTGTTGGTTATGGATCATCTCCGAGAGCAAAAAAATCTGCTTCCCTTTATTCTCTTCTATTGCCCGATATGCGATATCTACCGCTTGTTCCACGCCAAAACAAAAACCGAAATGGCGGGCAATTTTGAAGCGGACTGGGCCATAGTCTAAAACAGCCGGCCTAAGGTCGCGCTTGCGCGGATCCATCACTTTTTGCACCTCTTTTACGGTGGAAATAACGGTGCTTTTGTAAAAAACAGGAACGTCGAAGGTGCGTGCCATCTTCTGACTCCTTAGCTTTTGCTTGTGCTGTTGCGTACTAAAGCCCATATTGCTGCTCAAAAGGGGTTACAAATTGCGCGTAAGTCGTACATGAACGCCATCCCGCATAATTTGATGCAACCAGATTTCTCCTAATTCTTAAACTCACGCTTTCTTAGAAGTTTCGCAAATCTAAAGGCTTAGGGTAATGGACAAAAAGTATTTGGGCAGACAGGGCCATCACTGATTCATTCATAAACGCCTGAATCATGAAAACTGTCCAACCGTTCATAGATAAATTATGACGTTTAGACGCAGAATTTACCACAACAATGGGATCATCCGGTGTGGGGTTTTGAGACGATAGGCTGCATAATCCGGATATTTTTGCTCCAAGAACACTTCTTCACTGGCAGACTTCATCCGGAAAAACACCAGAAGCATACCCACCACAAGCGCTGCTTCCGGATTCTGAACCCATAAAGCTACGCCCAAGCCTGAGAGGATAATGGATCCATAGATAGGGTGACGCACCCAAGTATAAACGCCGTGAGACACCAAACGACCATGTTCCAAAGGCACCGGAAAAGCTGTTAAGCTTTTGCCCAATGTCCAAAACGCCGAGATGCCCATTAAAATGCCAATAAGCATAAAAAGAACACCCAAAAACGGCAACAACCACCCTGCATCCAACACATGCGTTGCCCGATGAAATGGCCTAAAGAGAACCCATCCATAAAGTGCAAAGAGCAAGCCTTGGCCAATAAGCCACTGACCGCCGCGTGATCGGAAGGTAGAAGTGTTTGGCATTTTTGTCATCAATCAAACGTACTTTGATTCCGTCTAAAGGAAAATACTAACTATATATTGGCCATTTTTTAGAATAAAGCCCAAAATTTATTTATCACCCTCAAATACGTTGTAAAGATGGGTATTTACTTCGTGTATCGCTTCGCTCGGCTCGACTACGTTCAATGCCCGGAAAGTTGATTATTTTGAGTTCTCCTTAATTTTTGGCCAACATAAGACTAAAGAAATGATTTTTTATACCGATAAGGAATCCCTCTTTTTACGGACATCACCAACGCCAGACAGAAGGTATTTATTCAAAATCATGTCCAAAATACTCAATACCCCGTGTAGCATCTGGGCCTTTCTGGCGGATCCGTTCTTGCAAGCGCTCCTGAAATACAACTGCAGGATCGTAGCCATAGTACCGCAAGAGGTGGTTCATGGCAATGACCTCACACAGTACAGTCATGTTTTTTCCTGGAATGATGGGCAGTTTAACGAGCGGCAACGAGACGCCTAAAAACGCCTTATGTTCATCTACCATTCCGAGGCGGGTGTACTCTTTCTCCGGGTCCCACGCTTGCAAGTCCACTACCACTTCCACCCGTTTATGAAACCGGATAGCCCGTACCCCAAACATCGCCCGTACATCAATCAAGCCCAAGCCACGGATTTCCATAAAATGCTGCACCAAATCGGTTCCCGAACCGATAAGTACATTTCCTTCGCGGTGCGTCAACACCACCACGTCGTCTGCGACCAAGCGATGCCCCCGCTCAATCAGATCCAGCGCCACCTCGCTTTTACCAATACCACTTTTGCCAGTGAGCAACAGCCCAATGCCATATACATCCATTAAGGAACCATGCACGGTTTGCTGCTCCGCAAATTGATCTGCCAGAAAGTCGTGTAGGACTGATACAAATTCTGCTGTTGGCTTAGGTGTCCGGAAGATGGGAATATTTTTCTGAGCCGCCTCCCACACCAGATCATCGGGCATACGGTTGTTGTCTGTCAGAAAAAGACATGGTATAGGGAATGAAATGAGTGTCTGGAAAGCTTTTTTACGCGCCTCTGGTGATAAACTTTCCAAGTAATAACATTCTGTATTACCCAAAATCTGCACCCGTTGATCGGAGAACTTCGCCGTAAACCCAGTCAATACCAAACCAGGGCGGTTGGAGATGGGCTGAGAAATTTGATTCTCCGCCGCACCTGCACCCGAAACGGTAATGAGTTCCAGGCCTCCACCACGCAATTCCTGAAGTTGCTTGACAAGAAAAGCGACTGTAATGGAAGATTTGCACAGGATGCGGGAAGAACGGATCATGGGCATTAGGGGACTTCGATGGTGTCTAATATTTTTTGGATGACCATTTCCGGCGTCACTTCCTCGGCTTCGGCCTCATAACCTGTTATAACCCGATGGCGCAATACGTCCATTGCAATGGCACGCACGTCTTCAGGGGTTACATAAGCCCGGTGACGTAGGAAGGCATGGGCACGCGCAGCAAGGTTGAGGTTGATGGTGGCACGTGGAGAGGCTCCAAAATCTATGTATTGCTCTATATCACGCAGACGATACCTCAGTGGCTCACGGGTAGCCATCACCAAATCCACAATATATTGCTCCACCTTTTCATCTATATACAAGCCATTAATCACCTGACGGGCACGCATAATTTGTTCGGCATGTACAACGGGTTGGATATGCTCCTTTTCACCCGTTCGGGCCATTCGGCGCATGATTTCCAATTCCTCGGTGCGCGTAGGATACCCCACCTTTATCTTCATCATAAACCTATCCACTTGTGCTTCAGGAAGCGGATAGGTACCTTCTTGTTCAATCGGATTTTGGGTGGCCAGTACCAAAAAAGGCTGTTCTAATTGAAAAGTGGTTTCTCCAATGGTTACCTGACGCTCTTGCATGGCCTCTAAGAGGGCGGATTGCACTTTGGCGGGTGTCCGGTTGATTTCATCGGCCAGAACGATATTGGCAAAAATGGGACCTTGTTTGATAAAGAAATCACCTGCTTTTTGGTTATACACCAACGTCCCGATCAAGTCGGCAGGCAATAAATCTGGCGTAAACTGTATCCGCTGAAATTTCGTACCAATGGCTTTTGCAAGGGTACTCACGGTGAGGGTTTTCGCAAGTCCGGGAACGCCTTCGAGCAGAACATGGCCATCAGCCAACAGCCCGATCAAGAGACGTTCTATCATATATTGTTGCCCCACCACCACGCGGTGAACGCTTTCTAATAAGGTATCCACAAAGTGGCTTTCTTGGGCCACTTGTGCGTTCGCAGCCTGCAAATCAAAAAAACTCATGTTGTTATACGAATGTTCGGAGGTAAACGGTTCGGATGATGCGTAAGGTAAGCCACGCAACTCATTTTGAAACCGTAGAAAGCATAGAATATACAAAGGGCCAAACGGCTTTTGAAATCAAATCTGCACCTTGTGGATTCGGATGTCCGTCTGGGACCTCCCAAAACGAGGGACGAGGTTTTCGAAACCGCCAAACGTATCGAGAAGAATCGGCGAAGGGCACCCAGTGTGCTCGAAAAAAAGTAGGAGCAACGGCCAAAAAGGCTTTATTGGCTCTACCGGATTGTTCACCTCGTCAAACCAGCCTGTTGAGCACACCCAAAATGGAATTTTACGGGTATCGGCCCAAGTTTTCATGCGGGTAAACAGCATTTTTCCTAACTGCACGCCCTGCCGGACTGTTTCGGGGCTTGGCTGTGCAACCTCTGGCGCTTTCACCGCCCTCTTTAAAAATACATTACGCACCAGCCGTAAAACGTGGCTATGGGTGATGGCGGCATTGTAAAGTTCACCTCCAGCAAAAAATCGTTTGTACCATACCACCGGGTTAGACTGTCTCACCAATTTATGGTATGGGCGCTCCGAAAAGCGTATAAGCGTACTACTCAGGCTACGGTGAATATCATCGTTATTATAAATCACCAGAACCGCATCTGGTTTTATACGATCGCCCATATTTTCTAAAAAAACCATTTGGTCTGCCGTACCCCAGCCTCCTGTTCCTGCATTCAAAAAGTGGATTTTACCGTTTCCAAAATGACGATCCGCCTGTTGCTGAAGCTTAGAAATAAAGGTTTCGTGCGCATGTAAGAGCCAACCAAGTGTGTAGGAATCACCTAAAACCAAGACTTCAAAGGCTTTGGGCCGACGATCCGTTTCGCGAAGGTGAAAAGGTTTAAAATGATACTGCACGGTACGTCCAAACATTTCGTCTATGGTTGCACCTTGCGAGCGGTTTACTTTAGAGCCATCAGCCAAAATTTCGAACTTCGGCCCAAAAAGTGTCTGAGGAAAAAACAATCGAACGAATCCCTCAGCCAATAGCAAGGACAGCCCACACGATGCTATGAGGACGACAACATTTTTAAGCCATTGCATCATTTAAATTCCGACAATGCTGCTTCGATTTTGTGGGCTAAAGTCAGGTCTAAATCCGTTACTTGATTTCCGGCATCATGTGTACGAAGGGTAATTTCCACTCGATTCCAAACATTAAACCATTCAGGGTGATGGTTGAGCGTCTCCGCCTCGAAGGAAAGCCGTACCATCGCGGATATAGCAGCACGGAAATTTGCAAAATGAAAGGTTTTTTTTAGGGCGCGATCTTCCAACCGCCAACCGGGCAATTGTGCCAAGGCGGCTGCGTACCCTTCGGGTGCAAGAGGAGTGGGCATAGATTTGAACGATTGGGTAGATAAATAGGACTTACAAGTAGGGTAAAATATTTTATTTTTAACGCATCAAAACCTATGCGGGTTTCCAGAAACATCGTTGATCTGGCATTAAGCGCCCCGCCGCGTGTCTTCGCGATCAAGGCCCAATAAACGATTGTCTTATCCTTGCAAGGGCGTATCTTAAGGAGTTTCGTTCCCAAAAGCTATAACCATGCGTCTCAACTTCACCTTGTTCTTTTGTATAATTTCCATTTTTGGATGCAAAAAAGCAGATATTCCGGTTCCAATGCTCACGCCGGATGAAGCCATACGCGATTTTCGGGTGGCTGAGGGGTTTCAAGTGGAGTTGGTGGCTGCCGAGCCGCAAATATCATCGCCTGTTGCCATTAATTTCGACGAAAATGGCCGGATGTGGGTCGTGGAGATGCGTGGATACATGCCAAACATCCATGGAACCAATGAAGACAAGGCGGTCGGACGAATCAGCATTTTGCAAGATAGGGATGGTGACGGCTTTTTTGAATCGGGAAAAACTTTTATGGAGGGCTTGGTACAACCCCGTGCCTTGTCGTTTGTAAAAGGTGGTGTTCTCTTGGCCGAGCCGCCCAACCTTTGGTTTGTACCTATTCAAAACGACAAACCAGGGCAAAAAGTCTTGATAGACAGTACCTATGCCGATACCGGAAATGTGGAACATCAGCCCAATGGCTTGCTCCGTGCAATGGATAACTGGATTTACAGCGCCAAAGGAGAAGTTCGGTATCGCCAGAATGGAAACGGATGGCTACGCGAGGAAGCGATTTTTAGAGGACAATGGGGCATTAGTCAAGATGATTATGGGCGACTGTTTTACAACAACAACAGTACCACGCTCCTTGGCGATGCCTATCTGCCAGCCGTCTTTCCAGTAAACCCACACCATGCCCCAAAGTCCAATACCATTTACAACCTGCAATTGGTGGCAAATACGGTTTTTCCACGCCGTCAAACACGAGGGGTAAACCGAGGATACGAAAAAGACGTATTGGATGCTGCCGGAAAACTCCGGAATGTGACGAGTGCCTGTGGCCCCGTTATATATCGAGGTGATCAGTTTCCAGCAGCGTATCGCGGTCACGCCTTTGTGATGGAACCTGTTGGCTACCTTATTAAACACATCCGGTTACGAGAGGAGAACGATCAACCACGGGGTGCTTTTGACGCTGGAAAAGAATTTTTGACCGCCACCGATGAACGGTTCCGCCCGGTAAATGCCCATACTGCTCCAGATGGATCGTTGTTTGTTGTGGATATGCATAGTGGTATTATCCAACACGCCACTTACATGACCCCTTACCTACGGAATCACATTCAGCACTACCGATTGGATCAGCCTACTGGCATGGGGCGTATCTTCCGTATCCGACATAAAAACAAGCCACTGGCGAAAGCACCTCAGCTACGGATGGCTACCGTAAAACACTTGGTGGCGACACTCTCCCACCCCAATGGCTGGTGGCGCGACACGGCCCAACGGCTCTTGATAGAGCGTGAAGATCCAACAGCTATTCCATTATTGATTGAGAGTTCGTTGATAGGGGCACCGCTCACGAAACTCCATGCCCTATGGACCTTGGAAGGACTAAAGGCACATTCAGTGGAGCATTTAGACCGTATTTGGCAGACCGCGCCAGAGGGCTTTATCCGAGAGGCCATCTTACACCAAATGGCCCGATGGGCAGGCGGAGAGCAGCACGAGACGGCCTTGTCTTGGTTGAAGAACCATCCCCCCAGTAAGTCGGTAAAGGTGCGAGAAAAAGCCAGTTGGGTGGCAGCCATTGCTGCCCATGCCCGCGATAACGTCACGGTATTAAAAGAAGTATATCCGACCCTTGCCGAGGCAGATACCTTTCCGGTGCTCATAGATGCCTTAATTACCAATATAGCAGGTCTGGAGACGCCTGTACTGCGCCTTCTGGGCCAACATGTACCTACTTCTGTAAAAAACGCCCTGCATGAGGCAATCGAAAAATCCCGTCAATCGTCCGATGCCGCTTTGCAACACCTAAGCAAGCCGGAACGCGGCCTTTTTGCCGCAGGAAAAGGAAATTATGCCAAATATTGTGCTACTTGTCATGCTTCTTCGGGTGAAGGAATTAAGAATTTAGCGCCACCTTTGGCTGGATCGGAGTGGGTATCGGGCGACCCCCGTTTGTTGGGTCGCATCGTCTTGGATGGCCTTACTGGGCCCATTACCGTCCAAGGGGAAACCTACACGTTTAATGCACCTATGCCTGGATTCCGCGATAATATTGAGGTGAATAACGAAGCACTTGCAGGCATCCTTACTTTTATCCGAAATAGTTGGGGGCATAAAGCAGGGGTTGTCTGGGCGAAAGATATGATCCTACTCCGTGCAGAGACCCAAAGACGCAATAAGCCCTATGCAGAAAAAGAACTCAGGGCAATATCGCCCAATCCGCGACATATTGGCGTGATACAACCGCTACGGACGTACCATACTTCTTCGCCTGCGCAAGTACGTCATAAAATGACCATTGACCGGCCCCGCTGGCGCAAACTCTTTGACGGGAAAACCTTAAAAGGTTGGCATATTTTGGGTGGAAAAGCCACCTTCCGCGTTGAAAATGGCGAAATTATTGGGGAAACAGCCTTGAATACGCCGAATACATTTCTGGCCACCCACGAGCGTTATGGAGATTTTGTCTTAGAATTAGAATTAAAAGTGGATACCCTGCTCAACTCTGGCATTCAGATCCGGAGCAATACCTTCCCCGACTACCTAAATGGCATGGTACACGGGTATCAAGTTGAGGTGGATCCCTCTATACGGGCCTGGAGTGGCGGTATATATGACGAAAACCGCCGTTTGTGGATGTATGACCTAAAAAACAAGCCTAAGGCCCAGCAGGCTTTCCGCAACAACCAATGGAACCACTACCGAATCGCAGTTGTGGGGAGCCGCATACGGACATGGGTGAATGGGGTTCCTATTGCCGACTTGGCTGACGGCCTTACCCTTAGCGGTTTCATCGGCCTGCAAGTTCATGGTATTGGCAATGATGTCACCAAAAAAGGCTTAAAAGTACGCTGGCGAAACATCCGTCTGTTGGATTATCAAACGACCACTTGGTTTGCCAATTCAGACCCCCAAGATCACCCCATCTCGGCGGTGAACGACGACCTCCCAGTAACTTTTTGGCAATCCTCTGCACCCGATTCATGGATTGAAGCCGATTTCAAGCGGCCTCGCCTTGTTTCATCGGTGCAAATAGCTTTTCATATGGCCGCAGCGCGTCGGTATGCTTTCCGGATATTGGCTTCCGAAGAAGGGAGACACTGGCGAATTTTGAAGGAGGGTCAAAGTAGCCCACAAACTGGCCTACAAACCTTTTCTTTCCCTTCGACAACCACCCGATATATCCGGATTATAGGACTTGGACATGCAGAGGGCCGTGAAAATGCCTACACTACCATTCGTATCCCCTAAAATAGCAGGCGAACCATTTTGGCAGACCATCGTTATGAAGGAAAATAAGTTCTAAAATCCATGCGAAATATTAAACCTCTCTTTCTGAGCAGCCTTTTGGCCGTAATACTGATCGGTTGTAACCAATCAAAGGGCGATCAAAAATTACCCTTTACAGAAGATACGAGCGTCCGAAAAACGGTCATTGCTCAGCTAAAAAGCATGAAAACCGACGACTTTCGGAAAGCATTCGAGCGGGCTGCACACCGAAACCACCAATCGGAAGTGGACTTGCGTGTTTTGGATACATCCGGGGCCGAAGCGGGAAGGGAAGTTAGAACGTTAAAATTCGTCCCCAAGCAACCACCTGTCGTGCGCTCTACCATCCAAAGTGGGCTGTTTAAATCCGGAAACATAGAAGAAGTCCCTATAACCGACATAACCTTTCCTGCACTCTTTTTACCAGATCCCAATGCCATGCAATCGGCTCAGTTCTGGGAAAAATACCTCTACCGACAATTAGCAGACCGAACCCTGCCTTTTGGGACTGTACACGTTTTCGAGATGGTCGCTCATCCGAACAACCGCACAACGCCTGAAATCACCCAACTGCGCTATTTTATCACCAAAAAAGATCAAAAATTAGTAGGGGTAGAAATAAAGCGCACTATTCAAAATTTTATTTTTGCCGAGCAATCTTTTGGTACGCTTTTGCTTCAGCCTGTTGCGGGTACGTGGCTTCCCATCCAGGCCCGTTTTACGCTGCTTTCCCAAACCCTCTTTCTCTCTCCGCAAAACCTTTCCATCCGTTATCGGTATGCCTATGAGGGGTAGGGGAATCAGAGAACAAGTATGCGAAAATTTGTAATGGCTGAATATGTCTTTATAATAATTTTACAGTGGCTACATTGTTATTTATTAAAGTAAAAAACAAAGTTTTAAATAGATTATAGACCAGCCCAAAGCTATTTGCAGTGTTTTATCCAAAGTGAAGCAAAACACATGGCAGGAAATATACACGCACCTTGTTTATACACCATTGCCACTGGTCGGTAATCCTATTATCTTTCAGAAACCCATAGCAGCATGAAAGAAAGGCTTTATACCGAAAAAGAAACGGGCGCCCTCATCCATAAGGCATATGAGCTTCAGCAAGCAAACGATGTCCAGAGCGGGTATGGCCTGACAGAGCAGGAATTGCGGAAATTGGCTGAAGAAATGGGTATCCAACCCCATTTTTTGGAGGAAGCACTTCAAAGACAAGACGCGCAAGTACTAAAAAAAGAATTTTATTTCTGGGGCGCCCCCTTGCAAACCACACAGGAAAAAATGGTAGAGGGCGAAGTAAGCGAGGAATTATGGGAAGAAATGGTGCATAAATTACGCTTTACCTACAAAAATCAAGGGCGTGTGGAACGGGTAGGCAATACCCGCGATTGGATTTATGCATCCAATGACGACGAAATAGCAGCGATCAGCGTCACCTCTAAAAATGGCCGCACCCGGATTCGCCTCCGAGAAGAACGTTATGGCTTACAATTGGGCTTGGTGTTTAGTACCATTTTTATCTTTATTTTAACGGGTATTGTGGGCGACGCCGCATCCGATGCCGGACTTTCGGGTTGGTTATTTGCATTTTTAACCCTATTTGTAGGGTATTTACTTCAACGATTGGCGGTTATACAAAGCAACCGACAGCCCACAAAAGGAGAGGTTTTGCTCCATGAATTTCGCCAGATGATAGAAACCGAGGCTCCTACACGAGCCGCCAATGCCGTCACTCTTTCGGCATCCCCGCGTATCTCGCTTCCCGACGAAGAACTCCCTATCGAAGACGAAGATATTTCTGTAAATCTACGCAATAGAAGCCGTATATAAAATGACTCACCCCGATATTTTGGTCATTGGCGGTGGAGCCGCTGGCTTCTTTGCGGCCATTCAAGCAACGACGTCTAACCCCAACGCAAACGTTTGCATATTGGAACGTGCGCCCTATGTTTTGGGCAAAGTACGGATTTCCGGTGGCGGGCGATGCAACGTAACCCATCACTGTTTTGATCCCAGCGCCCTGATCCGTCATTATCCTCGTGGTGGAAAAGCACTGATTGGCCCGTTTAACCGCTTTAATCCAAAACATACCGTGGCGTGGTTTGCCGAGCGTGGCATTGCCCTCAAAACCGAGGCCGATGGGCGCATGTTTCCCGTTTCCGACTCTTCCGAGACCATTATCCAATGCTTGACCGAGGCCGCAAAAAAGGCGGGCGTGGTGGTAAAAACCAAATGTGGACTCCGCAAGCTTATGCCTTTGAATATGGCTGGCTGGCGGGTGATCACTTCCGACGGGCAAGTTATTAATACCCCAAAAATTTTGGTGGCCACAGGGAGCAATGCGGCTATTTGGCAACAATTAGCCGACTTGGGGCACACCATCGAGCCACCGGTTCCGTCTTTGTTCACCTTTAATACCCGCGATACACGATTGGCGGGTTTGGCGGGTGTCTCGGTTCCCCATGCGACGATTCGGGTTGTGGGAACCAAGCTGCAAGCCGAAGGCCCGCTCTTGGTGACGCATTGGGGGCTTTCTGGACCCAGCATTCTGCGGCTTTCGGCGTGGGGTGCACGCTTATTAAACGAAGCCCATTACCGCTTTACGATAGAAATCAACTTTACAGGTAAGGCCACCGAAAGCGAAGCCCTTTCGCTCTTTGAACAACAACGAACCTTGCACCCAAGAAAAAATATGGGGACAATCCCTCTTTGGGGCCTGCCTACCAGACTTTGGCAAAGCCTGACCGAGGCCGCCCAATGCGGGGTCATTCGGTGGGCGGATGTTTCCAAAAAGCACTTGCAACACCTGGCCCAACAATGTGTGAGGGCAACGTTCGAGGTGGCAGGAAAATCTACCAACAAAGACGAATTCGTAACGTGTGGCGGTGTGCGTTTATCCGAGGTGGACTTCCGAACCATGGAGAGCAAACGGTTCTCCGGGTTGTATTTTGCCGGAGAAGTCTTGGATGTGGATGCCTTAACAGGTGGCTTCAACTTTCAACATGCTTGGACATCGGGATACATCGCCGGAAGTGCCATGACATCACCGTCTTAGGTGAAGGATATAGCGCGTTTGTGGGTGGCAAAGGTTATGACCAATCAACCCTTTCGTAATTTCGTGGCTTTTTAAAACAGTATGTTTTTTATGATGCCAGGGCTATGCCCCTTTTGCTTTATTGAATGTGCGGTTTCTACGAAGATCATAGGGCTATGCCCCATTTATTACGTCTGTTCTAAAGAAATCGTACAGGGCGCGGTTTTATTAACGCTTTCGGGTGCTGAGAAAACCCTTTCGCATCCGAAGGATCGGAAGGCGTTTGTTATTAACAAGGTTTTTATGCCGGTGGTCATTCCTTCAAGCAACCATGCGCCACCAAGAGCGCTTTCATCTCCGCCCACGACTGCACTGCTTGCCCCTCGAAAGTCGCCCCTTCCCATTGCGCCGTTTCCATGCCGCGTGTTTCTTCATCCTCCCATAACCCTTCTCCAAACTGTACGTCTCGATTCCATGTTGAATGGCGCAAATCGGCAAAAGATAAATCTGCCCCTTTTAGATTTGCGCTTACAAGATTTGCGCTTACAAGATTTGCGCGATCAAGATTTGCGCTATCAAGATTTGCGCTTACAAGATTTGCGCTTACAAGATTTGCGCGATCAAGATTTGCGCGATCAAGATTTGCGCGATAAAGATTTGCGCTATCAAGATTTGCGCTTACAAGATTTGCGCTTACAAGATTTGCGCTTACAAGATTTGCGCTTACAAGATTTGCGCTTACAAGATTTGCGCTTTCAAGATTTGCGCGATAAAGATTTGCGCTTACAAGATTTGCGCTTTCAAGATTTGCGCCCGCCCAATTCGCATTTTTCCAATTTTGATAGGCAAATGAAAACTGCCAAGTGTCTAAATCACCCAATTTTTGTTGGCTAAATTGGAGGTGTTGATGGCGTAAGGCAAATAATAAAATCGAAACTTTGTTGCGTTCCCCTTCTTGGCAATTTATTAAAACATCCAATTTTTGTTCCAAGCGTTTTGCTTCGATGCGTTGGTACAAAGGCGCACGATATTTCTCTATCACTTCGCGTTTTTTAGCCGAATCCCAATACCTTAATTTATTCAATTCAGCGCGTTCTTTTTTTGCGGTTTCGCTTTTTTCATACGTTTCCATTTCCGCATCCACAACCCTATCCCAGGTTTGTTTCTCTTGCTCGGAAAGCAAATTCGTACCCAAAATCCAAACCGCATAAAACGTATTCAATGCCGCTTCGATGGGTGGCAAGCCGTCATCGGTCAAGGCAGAAACGAAGTCGCGGCGGATCAGTTTGGGCAATAGCTCGGTGAGGCGCTGGCGTATTTTGTGGCGGTCTTTGTCGTGGTTGGGGTTATTGGCGTATCGGTGGCAAATGTCGTGAAAGTACTGCACAATTTCGGGCGAGAGCCATTTGTAAGCAAGGAGTTCGTGCAGTTTTGCCAAGACGGTTTTGGCATCATAAAAATTCGCTTCCTCATCTTTGAAGGTCAAAATACGGCACATCCGTGTAAAAAGCCGTTCCGCAGCCAAATATTCCCAAAGCGACTTGTGCAAAAACTCAATGGCATATTGTGCTTCTTTGGCTTCGGCAACTTTATCTTTGTCTGAGGTTGGCACTTGCACAAAATAGAATGCCGAGAACAGGCTTCGTAAATCGGCTTCTAAGTCCTTGAAGCTTTCGCGCCCAATGGCCTTGGCAAAGGTATTGGCACTTTTACGCAAAAGCCCTTCGGTATCATCAAAATCGGTATGGCGGATGTATTCGTGGCGGTTTAGGAAGATGAAATAGGCCATATCCCGCAAGAAACTTCGCGCAATCTGCTGATCGGCTTCTTTTCGGGGCGTAAGCGATCCTAAGCGGCTTTTGCCTTTACTGTCTATCTTGGGTTGTTCGCGCTCAATGCTTTTTTGAATGAGTTTATCAAACAATTCTTCGTACAAGGTAGCACGGTTCATGCCTGTCATAATGGCCATTTCAGACATGGCGACCATTTGCAACAAAAGCGGTTGAGACAGCAATTCGCACACATTTTGGTAGAGGTCGTCATCATCATCAGTATTATTCAAAAACTCCGCTAAGGGCAAGGCTGTTTTTTGTGTAGCGTTTTGGTACGTTGCCACATAGTTTTTCTGTTCCTCAAAGCTCAAATCTGCTAAATGCGCGACCAAGACATCGGTTTTAAGGTGTTCAAGTTGGTGCAAAGGAACATACATGGTGCGGCTGGTGAGCAAAACGCGCAAGGTGCGGTATTCTTCGCCTTTCAACTGTGCGCTCAATACGTCCAAGAAACTTTTAACATCGGTATCGCCGCGCCCTTGCTGCATATACAACTCGTCGAAGCCGTCCAAAATCAAGATACCATGTTCCTTAAATTCAAAATCGGCATCATCGAGGCGGTGTTTTTGGGCAAACCAGGTCTTTAAGCTATGCAAAGGGCTTCCCCAGAATGTGTCTTGTGCTTCAAGATTGCGCAATTTCACAAAGTATAACGGCTTCGTTTCGGTGCTTTCGTCTTGCGCCAAGTCGTGCATAAAGCGTAAACAGCAGGAACTTTTGCCTTGTCCGGGATGACCGAGCAAGAGCAGAAGCCGTGCATTTTGGGCTTCTTTATCTATCTTCGATAAGTTCAGGTTGCGTATTTTTCCTTGTGCAAAAGCGCGTAGGAACTTATGTATATCATGGTTTTCAGGGTTGTCGCAAGGTGCTGTAAATTGATATTGCTTGGTGCGTTTTCGCCGCCATTCTTGTTGTAAGCGTGGGTTGTCGGGAAAGCCTTGCTTGTTTTTCCATGCTTCTTCCATTTCATCTTCACCCATCGAACCCCATTCATGTGGCTGTTTCCCTGCAAATAGCACAAAACGGGGCATGATGTACGCCTCTTTCAGCGCAAATTCTTTCCCAAAGGCATCTGCGGTTTCGTAGAGCTGCTTCCACGTTTGTTGTTGCTCGCGCCAGCGCAGCACACGCTTTTGATACGGAAAAAACTTATCGTTCAGCGCTTGATCAATAAACGCGCTTTGGCTTGGCGTTGCTTGTAAGGCGGTGTACAACGCTTTGGCTACGAAGGTGGGATATTGCAATACATACTTTTCCTTCAAACGGGCTGCCATCGCTTCCCTTTTCAACCATGCTTCAAAACTACGTTGCGCGGCTTTCACAAAAGGCTGCTCATCGGGTTTTTGGTAAAACTCTTCGTTTATCTCGAAGCTTTCTTGTAACACATCCAGAATGCCTTCTTTTCGGTACAAGGACACATCTAGTGCATAATCACGATGATATTGTTCCAAACATTCAATCCACGCCTCGATTAACGCAGATTGTAGCCATAAAAAAGCCTGTTGTTCGGGTGTTTTGTCTTTAATGTCCTTATAAGCCTCCCGCAAAAAGCTACCAAATTTGAAGTCGGCAAGGTCATCTAAATTGTTCAATATGCCTTGTAACACGTTTTTTCCGTGTTCACCTATTTTTTTCTTGTCTTGTCCAATGGATATTATCATCGCTTTGGTGTGCTAAATCGTTAAGGAAAATACGGAAAATGGTTGCTTCGGAATTTAGTTTTGTTAATGCTTTTGGGTTTTGCAAACGCTGAAAGGTAGTTTCGCATTGCGAGGATCAGGGCGCGGTTTTGTTGCATAAAAGGTATTAAGCATCCCTAAGGCTTGCGCAATACCCGAAGCGCTTCATCGGCGGCAGTTTGAAGTACATTGCGCGGCGAAGCCATTGTTCGCGCCGCTTCCAACAATGAAATATCCGATGGGTTGCCGCAAGCGCCCAAGGCACGAAGTGCTTCAGCTTGTACCAAATAGCTCTTGTCGTTGGTAAAAAGGGTGCGGAGGGTTGGTGCATGCGTCGTTTGCTTGGTTGCGGCAAGTCCCCGAACCGCCGAAACACGAACCCGTGAATGCGCATCGTTCAGTTGTGCGCGGAAGAAATCAGCAAAGCGATTGGGATCGGAGGCATTCACAAAAACCTGGGTTGCCGCTTGGCGTATTGCCCAAAACGGAGCTTTTTGCGCAGTTTCTTGTAACAACGAAGCATATTTTTCAAGGTCTTTCCCAAAATATGCAACCGCCAAAAGCTGGTCGCGCACATTTCCGTCTTGAAGGATCTTGCGCCATTCAACTTCGGATACATCATATTGCACTTCTGCTGGCAGCGTCATGTCAGGATCGAATCGGATGCGTGGTTTACCAATATGTTCAGGTTTGATGCGATAAGAAATACCCGTTTTCAAACTTTGCGCCTCGAAAGGAACGCGGATGGTTTCATTGGAAAAAACGAGTTCGACTTGTGTTTTGATATTGAACAGCGGAACGGCTTCCGAAAGCGTTTGTGTTTGTAACACATTTAACTGCACGACCCTTTCCGCCTCGTTCCATTCATAGTTTACCGTAATACTCGGATGTCCTGCACGGTCAATCCATTGATTGAAAAACCAATCGAGATTTTGCCCTGTTGCATCTTTAATGGCATCTTTCAAGTCTTCTGTCGTTGCAGGTTGGAAGGCGTGGCGTTTTAAAAAAAGTGCCAAAGATCGGGTGAAAGCGTCTTTTCCCATGACAGCACGCAAATAATGCAAGACGATTGAGCCTTTGTGATAGGTGTGGCGGTCAAAATGCTCGTTGGGCATGGTAAATCCGCGATAGCGCATGGGGCGCGTATATTTCGTATTTGTTTCTTGCAAATAGCCATTCCATTTGTCCATGCGGTATTTTTGCCCTTCTTTTTCGCCAAGTGAATGACGGATATAATCATTTTCGGCAAAGGTCGCAAAACTTTCGTTGAGCCATGTTTCCGACCAATCGCGTGCGGTGATGAGATTGCCGAACCATTGATGCGCGGCTTCGTGTGCGACCAGCCAATGGCTGGGAAAATCGGGATCGGCACGTTCATCGTGGATCGTACTTTCGCCCAGAACCGTTGCACCTGTGCTTTCCGCCCCACCGCCGATGCCTGGAATCGTGATCTGATCGTTTTTATCCCAAGGAAATGCGGTACCAAAAAGTTCTTCCATAAACGCCATGATGCTTGGTGTTTGATGGAACGAGCGCATCGCATTTGGGACCTCTTTGGGATACACCCAATACCCAAGCGACACCTTTTTATACTGCTCGTGCAAAACCGCATAATCGCCCACCACCAGCACAGAAAGATAGGTAGAATGGGGCTTTTCTTGCTTCCAATGTACCGAGCGAACGCCATTTTTTACCGTGTTGGATATTAGTTTCCCATTCGAGAGTGCCTTCATGGAAGCAGGAATGTGCGCGATGAGTTCCTGACTTGCTTTGTCGTTGGGCGTGTCATTACAAGGAAACCAATGCCGCGCACCTTCGGGAAAAGAGAGCGTATTGGCCAAAACGTTGCGCGATTCCGTCGCTTTTTTAAAGGTCAAGCCTAAATCATAATCTGCCGACATGCCAAACTTAGTAGGATCAGGCTTTACGCCAATGGCTTCGTATCGAATCGTAACGGCAGCTTTTTCGTCATATTTCAACGATTTACCCAATTCAATTTGCAAGCCGCCTTGCCGATGTCGCAGACTTGGCGCATACTCAAATTTCAGTGCTTTCCCCTGAAAGTCGCGTACATCCTTAACCCTAAAGGTTTCTGCATCCAATTCGATTTTCTTCAGACCGTCTTGTAAAGCGCGAAAAGAAACCGTTGTTTCTCCGAAAAAGGCCTCTTGTGCAAAATCCAAGCGGAGGTCAATTTTATAATGCAGCACATCATAATTGCGCGTTTTTTCGGGAAACGGCGTTGCCTCAAACAACGCTTTGGGCTGTGCAGAAATTGAGGAAACGAAGATAGATAAAACAGAAAAAATATTCGCAACGAGGAAAATGTTGGTGCGATGCTTCGTTTGGACGTTTGCTTTTAAACAAGGGCTGAAAATCAAGTTTTGCATGGCTATTTAGTTTTTGAGTGCTTTTCTAAACTGCACAATACCCGTTTCTTTCATCAGCGCTTCGATCTCCTCAATCGTTGTTGGCATGAAAGCCGTGAAGTTTTCTACCCCCTTTTCGGTAACGACCACCACCTCTTCCATGCGCACATAGAGCAGCTCTTCGGGAACCCAAATCATCGGATCCACCGAGAACACCATGCCTTTTTGAAGCGGAAGCGCCCGATAATTCGCTGCATCGTGAACGCTCATGCCCACCCCATGCGACAAATGTCCACGAAACGAAAGCGCATTACGAACGGCTACTTCATAATGGGGCTTCGACCATTTCCGCGATTCGATGTACGTTTTCATTTCTGCCGCCGCCGCATCCATGATTTCATTGCTGGTACGATTCGGTCTAATCTGCTTCAAAAGGGCATCTCGATACGCAATAATAAAACCATACAATTCGCGCTGTTCGGGGCTAAATTTGCCATTGACGGGCCACATTCGGGTGATGTCGGAAGTGTAATATTTATAATCAGGCGCATAATCCAGTAGCACCAAGTCGCCATCTTTGAGCGGCATATCATTGTGGAAATAATGCCCCATCCACGCATTTTTGCCCCCGCCGACGATAGCGGAATAGCCTTCGCGCCGCGCACCATTGACTTGATACATATACCGCGCCGCCGCCTCAAGCTGATACTCATACACGCCCACTTCCGTAGAGCGCATCGCTTCCATAATGCCATGAGCCGCCAATTCAGAAGCACGGCGGATAAGGGCAATTTCGCGCTCAGATTTTATCATGCGCATTTCGTCAAGGATCGGCGAAAGGTCTTTCACCGCCAACTGCGGATAACGTTGTTGCAAGCGCTCAATGAACCAACCTTCACGAGAAGGGCGGCCATCCCAAGGATCGGCGCTGTTGTTGGCAAAAGCCGCCAAAGATTGGTCGCGGGCATCGTTGCCAATTTCGGCAGGGCTGAATGGGGTGAAAATCGCGGGCATCGGTTGTCGAACCAAGTTGCCCCAAACCCAGTCGCGCCCCAATTGCTCAATGGGCCAGACTGAGAAAACGCCCGTCAATTCGCGCACTTTTGCGCCATCTTCTGCGGAAAGTCGCTTGCCTTCATTACGCTCTCGTCCCTGATCGCGGTGAGGTAAATACAAGGTTGCGCGACGCGAGCGACCATCTAAAACCAAGTACGAATTGGGCGTTTCAAGTCCACATAGGTAATAAAAATCATTCGATTGACGAAACACGCGATAGTCTAATGGCTCGGCAGCCGATTGAATGATCGCAACGTTCTGCCCAATTTTATCATAGACCTTATTCCATCGTGCAGCAAATTCTTCGGGCGGAAAATCCGTTTGATAACGAATTTCGTTTTGTGCAAACACGCAAGAAGCACAAAGCAAGTAGAAAGCAAGATATTTGAACATAAGAAGCGCGCATTAAGATAAGTGAATTGGAAAAGAACAAGATACAAAAAAGGCAAACAGAAAATTCTACTTCCCTGTTTTGGTACTATGAACGCTTTCGGGTGCTGCAAAAACCCTTTCGCATCCAAAGGATCGGAAATCGTTTGAACCGAGGCGCGGGGTTGTTAACGCTTTCGGGTGCTGCGAACGCCGAAAGGTTATGGGTTCTACGAACGCCGAAAGGTGGAACGGAAAACCCTTTCGTATCCGAAGGATCGGAAGGCGTTTATCATAAAAGGGGCGTTAGCCCTGCAATCTTGTTTATTCGTGCCATTCAAATCATGTTCCCAAATCTGCTTACGGCTTTGATTGATGGAAGGGGCGTTAGCCCTGATGTCTTAGTAGAAAAGGATTTCAAATATTGGCAAAGGGGCGCTAGCCCTGCAATCTTGTTTATTCGTACCATTCAAACAGGTATTGCGCGTCATAATCCACATCAAATTTTTCAAGCAAATTCAGATATTCATCCTTGAAGGATTGTTTTTTGTGATGTTCGGGCTGATTCAAAATGTATTTCACAACCTTGTCAATGTGTGATTTAGAATAGGTGAATGCGCCATATCCATCTTGCCACGAGAATTTTCCTTGTATGTAATTTTTTTCGTTTAGCCATTTAGACGAACCTGATTTCACTTGCTCCATTAACTTCGAGGGCGAAATCGTTGGATGCAACCCAATGAAAAGATGCGTGTGGTCGGGATTGCAATAAATAGCAAGAGGTTTACATTTTTGATGGGTTACAATCCCACACATTACTTTTTCTAATTCATCTCGAAATGCCTCTTTGATAAGGTTTTGTCTGCCTTTAACGGAAAAAACAAATTGAATGTATAATTGTGTGTAGGTATTTGCCATTTCGTATAAGATGTCAGGGCTACGCCCCTTATGTTGTGGTGAAATACTGATTGATCTACAAAGATTGTGGGGCTACACCCTTGCCCTATTTTGCAAAGTAAGCGCTCGAATGGCTGAATCTTCGCGCCGACGAACAGAGCGCTACGCCGTTTTATCAGCAGCCATCTTCGCAAACGCATCCCGCAAGTTCTGATGCCTGAACCGCCAAATGCCGCCGTCTTGCTCCAACAGCTTCGCCGCTACGCCACGCGCCAACACCGTAACCAACCGAAGCGGAAACCGATACGCAAGCCACAACGCAACCCGAAGGCAGAGATGCTGGAAGAAGGCGTTTGAGATGAGTAAAACGATTGGAATACCTATGAAGCCAAGCGGTTGTTTTGGGTTTTGCAACATTGCCCATAGCCACGAAATAAAATCTAAATTTGAGCCTTTGTATTGTGCTTGGAAGTAGGCAGCAGGTGGTAGTGCAATTAAAAAGATAAACGCCCATTTCAATCCTTCATTCCATAACGAAGCCTTTAAGCGTGTATAAGGTTTTTGTAGTGATCCTAACGATTCGGTTCGCATTCCTGCATCAATCAGCCCGACGATCAGCCCGACGATCAGCCCGAAGATCAGCCCGAAGATCAGCCCGAAGATCAGCCCGACGATCAGCCCATACACCCATTTTCGCGTTCCCAACATCGTGGGTTGCAAGTCCGTCAGCTCAAACGTAACCTTGTTGCGTGGTTGCATCTGTGCGGCAAGCCATGAAAGCGTGTGGCGCAAGATTTTGTCGCTACCCAACTGCTTTTCCATGAAATACTCTTGTATCTCGGCGGCTAAAAGTTCGGGGTTTTGCGTTTCCATCCATTTTGGTACGTCGCTGCGAAATTGGTAACATTCCATTGCCAAGTTCAAGTAATACGGCGTGGTAACAACCTGGTTCGACGCGGCGTTGTGTTCCACTGCCTTAATCAAGTTTTGGGCTTCGGGGCGGTCTTTTTGCTCGGCACGTTGTAACGAAGCACGAATAGAGCGCCATGTTAGCGGTTGCACTTCGAGTTGGGCATTCACCGAAGCGTTTTCGTTCACATCTTCGTATTCGTCCACACGCGAAGTCAGCACATAGCGCACATTGGGGTATTCGCCGCAAAATTTATCCAACGCTTGCAAAAACGAGGCGCGTTCTGCTTGGGCGGTTTCGTCTAAGCCGTCTAACATGAGGCAGATTTTGCTTTGTTGAAGCAACGAAAGCAGTTCATCGGGCAAGAGGCTGAAAATGGGATCGTGCTTCAAGGTAGCGCCGAGCCAACGCACAAAGGGCAACTTGGTGGCAAGCGTGTCGGTCAGGGCTTTGTTCGGTGCGTTATTAAACCCAAAACGCTGCAAAAAGCCTTGTTTCATCTCTTTATCGGCGATGTTTTCGTGCCACGTTGCCACGTTTAGCCACACAGGAACGGGTTGCGTGTCGTCTTGTTCAGCGCGTTGGCATAATTGTAGCGCCAAGTCTAAGAGCAAGATCGTTTTTCCTGCGCCGGGCTTGCCAATCATCAGCAGTTTTTTGTGTGCATCAAACGTTTCTAACCATTCTTCGGGCTTAATGTCGCGCTTCTCTTGTTTGAAATACTTCTCGGCAAATGCTTTGTCTGTGCCTGTGGTGCTGGGTTTAAGCGTGAGCGTTACAGGCAAACGCTTCATGAGTTTCTGCTCGGTGCGTTTTTGGTAATGGGCTTTGGCTTTGTCTAAAAGCGTTTTGGGTTTCTTGGAAGGAGCATTTAGTTTGTCTTGCAAAAAACGAAGATAAACCCAAAGTAGAATGAAAGGTAAGAACGTAGCCCAAACATAATATCCGTTGACTTTGAACCATTTTGGAGGAAAATCCAAATCAGAAAGAATGTTCACGAATACGCCAAGCACGACAACGCCAACAAAAATATCCAAAAATATGAGGATGATTTTACGCATAAGCAAGCAAAATAAGAGGAATGGTTGCTTCGCAATTTATGAATGATTTGTGTTTCGCACAAGGTTTTTATCTGCGATTTTGTGGCTTTATCATCGGTTTAAGATGTTAGGGCTACGCCCCTTTGTGCCTTCTTGAATGTGTGGCTCCTACTACGAAGATCATAGGGCTACGCCCCATTTGCGCCCGTTCTAAAGAAATCGTACAGGGCGCGGTGTTGGTAACGCTTTCGTGCTGCAAAAACCCTTTCGCATCCAAAGCATCGGAAGGCGTTTGAACCGAGGCGCGGGGTTGGTAACGCTTTCGGGTGCTGTGAACGCCGAAAGGTTATAGGTGCTGCGAACGCCGAAAGGTGGAAAGAAAACCCTTTCGCATCCGAAGCATCGGAAGGCGTTTATCATGGGAAAAAATCAGGTGAGCTTAAACACCAGCATCGTCATGTCATCGCGCTGACCAGCCCTACCGACAAAAGATTGCACTTGTTCTTGCAAAAACTGAATCAGTTTTTCGGGTGGTTTTTGGGCATGTTGAGCCACCAATTCTGCCAGTTGTTGATCGCCAAAAATGGCTTTTTGCTCATTGGCAGCCTCCGAGAAGCCATCCGTATAAAGGACAATCGTGTCTCCAGCACGCAACGAGATGGTTTGTGCCTCTATCAAGGCATCAAACTGGAGACCGGAGGTCATGCCAATGGCCATCCCGTTTGGTCGGAGGCTCTCGGCGATTTGGCTATTGGAGCGCTTAAGCAAGGTGGGATTATGTCCGGCACGAGCAAATGTAAAGGTACGCTTTTGGATATCAAGTATGCCATAGACCACAGAAACGAAGATGCCAGGGCGGGCATTTCGTTTGAAGTGGCGGTTCACCCGACAAAGCACTTCGGCGGGATCATTGGTTTCCATCATCAGGGTTTGAAGCATCCCTTTTATGAGGGTCATGTAAAAAGCGGCCTGAATGCCCTTTCCGCTAACATCACCAATGGCGATTCCCATGCGGTGTTCGTCCAACTGGAGTACTTCATAATAATCACCGCCCGTTTCGTGTGCTGCTTGGCATAACGCTGCAAGGGCTACCCCTGGCATTTCCGGCATTTTCCCTGGGAGAAAAGATTGTTGCACCTCATGGGCAATTTCTAATTCGCGTTCTACCCGTTTTTGGTTGGCCATTTCAAGCAAATAAGCCGGGGTTCCAGTAGGCAATGCTGTATCTGTGCGTCCTTTTGATAGGGCGAAAACCCCATAGAGCAACAAGAAAACCACCAGCGAAACAAAGAAAAGAAATTCGGTTCGGTCGGGAGCTGCAATAGCCAGCCAGTTTGGGGTTAATAACTCTGCTGTTATAAAAAGAACATAGGCCAAAAAAATCGTTAGAAGGTCATAATGCCAAAAGGCCCAAGAAGTGGTAAGCGAAAATAAAAGAAAAAGGAAAAAATTGTGATAGAGCGGGAAGGTTGGCGATGCAAAAAGGGGAATGGTGGAGAGGGTCAGGCCCATCAGAATAAACCACCAAAAGGTGGATACGCGGGGTTTTAGCCAACTTCCTACGCCTGCGTAGAGCAATTGTAAGAACAAAATGCCATTAAAGGTTGCATAAAAGAGGGCATATAAAAACGGACTAAAAACCTGGTTGGTCAAAAACTGGTCTGGGCTGCCCCCGCCAAAAACCATTAAGGCGCCAGAGAATAACCACCGATAAAGCCCGGAAAGTCCCAATAAGACCCCTGTGATGGCAATTGCTTGTAATATGGTACGACCAATAACAGCATTAAAGACATATAGCCTTCGGATCAATTGTAAAGAGCGGAGTTTTTCCGGCCATACGGCATACATCATCGAGTCGGTGGCGCCCGAAATCATGAACATCAGTAATGCACCCGCTCCACCGCCGAAGAAAATCCCTAAGAAGATGCTCAAGCGTGCCTCGGTGGGGAGCGCTGTATTCGTGGCGTCGTGCCAAAGGGTACTGGCCAGCATGGCGGTTAAAGCCCCCCCAACAAATAATCCATCGCGAGTGGCGGACTGGATATCGAGGATGCGTGCGGAAATCCGCCTGAAGAACACAAAGAGATAGAAAAGGGTTAGGCCAATGGCTACAATACCAAAAAGCAATGTGATGGGTGCGGTTATGTCTCGAAGATTAGGGACGAATTGATGGGGCTTTGCGGGTAAAAAGGTGGTTCGGATGCTAAGCAACTGCGCATTTTGGGTCAGCCGGACGGAGGTTCGCTGTGAGAGGTCATGAGAGGGTGTTTTAGACGAAAACTGAAGATGCGCCACCGAATTTCGTACCCAGAGAGAATCCAATTGCAGCGAAATACCCTTGTTTGTGGTCGTATTGAGGTGTGCCTGTGCAAGGGTCATGGCTGAGGCAGCGTCTAAGGGCTGTGGTTCGCCGGCCAACAAACGGGGTACGTCTATCTTGGAAGATGCGTTTGCAATCGTCCGCATTAGCGCCTCGCCTGTTAATGTGTCGGGAATAGAGAAATAAAAAAGTGGGCGATTGGTAGCGTCTTCCTTCCCTTCGAGTCGTGCCGTTAGAAGACGGCGTTGGTCTGAGGTGAGGGAAAGTTGTTGTTGATGAATCTGTTGAAGTGCGCTGGTCAACCCAGCGTCGCTTCCTTTAACCACCTCCAATCCTTGTGTTTCTTGTCGCAGTCCCCAAATTTGCCCCGATTGTGTGAGCAAAACCTCGGCTAAAGGGCTACGGAATTGGTTTTCGCCTGATCTACGGAACGAAACCCGCCAGTAATAAGCCGGAAATCGTTCGCTAAAAGGGCGTTGGTGTAAAAGTGTAACGCCTTCATTTCGTCCTTTTTCCCATTGAATCAGGGACAATAAGGCCGTATTTCGTCGTAGCTCGGCGGTGGGCGTAAATCCGGCAGTGCTATATCCTGCCCTTTTCAAAAAAGTTTGTGCCCGCTGAATAGCCACGTCGTTCCCCAAGTGCCAATCGGCGGTGGTATCCGGATGGGTAAGAGGGGCTGTAATCAAAAAAATACATATGCCCACCAATGCCCCAAGCAAAAGGATGAGGTCTTTCAGAAACAGCCGATGGCCAAAAAATGGAAGTGAGAAAGGGTTTAGGCGCATAACTTAAAGACCATAAGGAGAAGCCAAAAGTTACGTATTCGGCCATGCTGCGAGATACACAACCGGGGCCACCTATCCGAGGCGGTCTTTAAAACTTTCGTATCCATAGCTTCGGAGTAATTCAAATTGATTGTCTTCATGCCAAATACCAATAGAGGGTAAAGGAACCCCATTAAAAGTGGTGGTTTTGACCATTGTATAGTGCATCATGTCGTCAAAAACCACGCGATCTCCAATCTTTAAGGGTTCGTCGAAAGAATAATCACCCATAAAATCGCCCGCTAAGCATGTCATCCCGCCGAACCGATAAGTGGGTTTTCCGTCAATAGGGTCTTGATAGGCATGATGAATTCGGGGTTTATAGGGCATTTCGAGTGTATCGGGCATATGGGCCGCAAAAGAAACATCCAGCATCGCAACCTGTATCCCTTGCGAGTCGAAAAGGTCTTGCACAGTCGAGAGCAAGTAGCCCGTTTGCCAGCCAATAGCGGAGCCGGGCTCGAGGATAACTTCTACCTGATACCGTTCTTTGAATCGTTGGAGCAAGGAAATTAGATGCGCCGGGTTGTAATCGGCACGGGTGATGAGGTGACCGCCGCCAAAATTCACCCATTTTGCCTGATGCAGCAAGTGGCCAAATCGGGCTTCTACATGAACCAAGGTGCGTTCTAAAGTGTAAGAATCTTTTTCGCAAAGGGTATGAAAATGTAGTCCTTCAATACCTTCGGGTAGGGTTTTTCCAAAATGGTCTGCGGTAATGCCCAGCCGAGAGCCGGGGACGCATGGGTTGTACATTTCGGTCTCTACCTCAGAGTATTGTGGATTGATACGAATGCCACATGATATTTTATGTAAGGTCTCTTTCTCATAGGCGGCCACACGGTCTTTAAATCGTTCCCATTGCCCCAACGTATTGAAGGTTAGATGGCGGGTATAGGTGAGCATTTCGCTAAACTCGGCTTCTAAATAGATAGGTGCATAAACATGTGCCAAGGTTTTCATTTCTTCCACGCACAGCCGAGCCTCGTTGAGCGATGAGGCTGTTGCACCATCCAAATATTGACGCACCATCGGAAAGGTACGGTACAAGGAAAAGCCTTTAAGCGCCAAAATGAGGGTACAGCCCGATTGTTCCTTTACATAGTGCAACTTCTCTAAGTTCCGGCGAAGTAGGCACTCTTCCATCACAAAACATGGCGATGGGAGGTTGTTAAAGTCAACGGTTGTTGAGACGGTGGTTTTTTCGACGGGTAATACGGTCATGGATTGCGGGGCTAAAATAGGAGCGTAATGACAAAGGATACGGCAATAACAAACCGGAAAAGGCGAAAAAAAGGGGGATTTAAAAACCATACGCCATAGTTAAGCATCTAAAATCAAAACATGTGGCTTTTACACAAAATATGCAGGTTCTTGGTATCTTGCGTATTAGATTAACCTGATGCATTTGGCAAATTACGCCTTAAGCGTACCAAAAAACCGAATATTCATCCTTCCGCAAATAATACCACAATGGCATCATATCCTGTTTCTGAAATTGAACGTAAATGGCAGGCTTACTGGCAAGCCCACAAAACGTTTTGTACTCCTGAAGAGGTGGACACCAGTAAGCCCAAGTATTACGCCTTAGACATGTTTCCGTATCCTTCCGGGGCTGGATTGCATGTGGGACATCCGGAAGGATATACTGCCACCGACATCACCGCACGTTACAAGCGGATGAAAGGTTTTAATGTACTACATCCCATGGGGTGGGATGCTTTTGGCCTGCCCGCAGAGCAATATGCCATCAAAACTGGGACACATCCCGCCGCTACAACTGCACAAAACATCAACCGCTTCCGTCAACAATTACAGAGCCTCGGTTTTTCGTATGATTGGGAGCGTGAGGTGGATACCACCGACCCGAAGTACTACCGCTGGACGCAATGGATTTTTGCTAAACTTTACGAAGTAGGCTTGGCTTATGTGGCCGAAGTGCCTGTGAATTGGTGCGAAGCATTAGGAACGGTACTGTCGAACGAAGAGGTGATAGACGGCAAGTCGGAAGTGGGCGGCTTTCCGGTTGTCCGCCGTCCGATGAAGCAGTGGATGATGAAAATCACGGCCTATGCAGAGCGTTTGCTGGAGGACTTAGATACCTTGGATTGGCCAGAAAGCCTAAAAACCATGCAGCGCAACTGGATTGGGCGCTCGGAAGGGGCCGAATTCGAGTTTGTTGTGGAGGGGCACGATGCCGCCATTCGGGTTTATTCTACTAGGCCAGATACTATTTTTGGCGCAACGTTTATGGTTTTGGCCCCAGAACATCCGCTGGTGATGCAAATTATGACGCCAGGCCAAACAAATGCCGTAGAAGCCTATCGTGAAGCCGCAGCCCGAAAATCTGATTTAGAACGAACCGAACTGGCAAAAGAAAAAACTGGCGTTTGGACCGGGGCCTATGCCATTAATCCGGCCAATGAAGAGCGAATCCCTATCTGGATTGCCGATTATGTGTTGGCGACCTATGGAACTGGGGCCATTATGGCCGTTCCGGCACAAGACGAACGAGACTGGGAATTTGCCGAATTGTTCGGCTTGCCCATCATTCGAACGGTTCAGCCTCCTGCAGGCTTTCAAGGCAAGGCGTATTTAGGGGATGGTCCTGCTATCAACTCCGGCTTCTTGAATGGATTGGGTGTAAAAGAGGCCAAGTCCAAAGCCATCCAATGGGTCGAGCAAACAGGCATTGGCACCAAAAAAACAAACTACAAACTCCGCGATTGGCTCTTTAGTCGGCAACGATACTGGGGTGAGCCTTTCCCGATTATTTATGTGGAGGGCGAACCTAAACTGATTCCATTGAACGATTTGCCCTTGGTTTTACCTGAAATGGAAGACTTTAAACCTTCCGGAACCCCCGAAGGCCCGCTCTCCAAAGCAACAGAATGGGTACATACCACCGACCCAGAAACCGGGAAACCTGCCATTCGGGAAACGAACACTATGCCGCAGTGGGCTGGATCGTGCTGGTACTACCTCCGGTATATAGATGTGGCAAACGAACATGCGTTGGCAGATATAGATAAACTCCGTTACTGGCTTCCGGTTGATTTATATGTTGGCGGAGCCGAACATGCCGTTCTGCACCTATTGTATGCACGCTTCTGGCACAAGGTTTTGTATGATCTGGGCGTAGTCCCTACCAAGGAACCTTTCCAGAAATTGGTGAACCAAGGTATGATCTTGGGCGAAAACAATCAAAAAATGTCTAAGAGCCGTGGGAATGTCATCAATCCAGATGATATCGTTTCGGAGTTTGGAGCCGATTCTTTGCGCCTCTACGAAATGTTTATGGGGCCATTAGAACAAATGAAACCTTGGAGTATGAATGGAGTGGCTGGTGTTCACCGCTTTTTGAATCGGGCATGGCGGATGTTGGTGGATGAGAAATCTGGCGAAATACTGGTCTCGGACGAGGAACCTACAGATATACAGTGGAAAGAAATTCATCGCTTGATCAAAAAAGTGGGCGAGGACATCGAGGCTATGCGATATAATACGGCTATTGCCGCGATGATGGAGTTTGTGAATGCAGCCATGCAATGGGAAAACCGTCCGCGCAAGGTGATGGAGCCTTTTGCCTTAGTACTTAGCCCATATGCCCCGCACTTGGCGGAAGAATTATGGAGCCGAATGGGACACGGGGAGACGTTGGCTTATGAGCCTTGGCCAAAATACGACGACATGTATCTGCAAGAAAATACCGTAGAGATTGCTGTTCAGATCAATGGTAAACTCCGCGCTACCATTACCATTCCGGTGGAAGCCCCAAAAGATGAAGTATTGGCCCATGCCAAGGCACAAGCCAATGTCCAGCTACATTTAGAAGGCAAAACGATTCGGAAGGAAATATATGTGCCTGGGAAAATTGTTAATATTGTGGTGGGTTGATGAACGAAGGTGAGAGTACAAAAAATAACAAAAAGAAAATCGCCTCTTCCCATACAGAGAGAGGCGATTTTTTTATTGCTAAATCGTGTATAAAACGAAACAGGATTAGTTGTCAGAGAACAGGTCGTCAGCTACGGTGGGATTTACAGATATCTCATCATACTTAACCTTGATGGTCAACTCATTGCCCCCCATGTTTTGAACGATCTTCATTTCGTTGACAAACGAAAGGCCATCCTTGTCTATCCGGTTTACAAAATACTGGGTAGAGGTTCCGTTGTCTGACTCTACTTTAGATGCGAGGCAAAGCAGAGACGTTTTGTCGTAATAACGGGTGTGGGTGTCCTCTTTTTTGGTGTAGGTAAGTACATACACCGCCTTGTTCTCAAAAGTCCCTTCGGCAAAGGTATAGGTGGTTGCGGTGTCATTAAGCAAATTCTTTTCGGAACTGGCATTTTTTTCAATATTTGCCTCGTCCTTTGGAATTTCTTGACGTCCAGAGAAGCTATGGTCCATCCATGCTTTTTCTGGCGTTACCACATTCTTAATAGACATCATTCCCATTGGGGTACCAATTTCTTGGGAAACAACCGAATGTGTAGGGAATTTATTGGTTTGGCTGATGGTGCCATCCAAATCGCCAATTTCTGTGCCGATAATGGTAAGGGTTCCCTTTCGGGTGAGTGTTAATACATTTTCCCACTTGGTGCCGCCGCTTTTGTCATAGGCCGCTTGAAGCAAAGATTTTGCGTCGGTGACAGCAACATCTTGTGCAAAAGCGCCGGATGCAGCAAATACAAAGCTAAGAAGGAAAAAGGTGAAAATTTTTTTCATGGGTTTGAACAAGAGTTTAGGGTAGTTGCCCGGTAATGATGTAATTTAGTAATCACCGGAAGTTAACAGGGGAAACTACGGCTTTATTTGGAAAAAGGTTACAGGAAGGCGTATAAAAAATGAGGCGATCATGAATACAATGCGGGAACTCTGGATGAATAATGTAGGAATGGTCTGGGGGTTAATGACCCTTGTATGGGTGTTAAGCCTGATTCGGCGGGATTCCGGCATTGTGGATGTCTTCTGGGGGCTGGGTTTTTTGATGCTTTCCCTTTATACTTTTTGGTGGGAGTCGGTGGGGGTTCCACGCCAATTTGTATTCATGGCAATGGTATTGATTTGGTCTCTCCGATTGGCAATGCATATCTTTTTTAGGGGGGTGGGAAAGCCCGAAGACTGGCGATATGCCCAGTGGCGGTCTGCGCAGCCGCTTCAATGGTGGTGGAAAAGCTATCTGAAGGTTTTTATGTTGCAAGGGGCAATCATGTTGGTCCTTTTTCCCGTGATGATGGTGGTTTTGGTTACTCCTATTCCAGATGACTGGACCGTTTGGGATACTGTTGGAAGTGTGTTGTGGGGCTGGGGGGTTATATTTGAATGGGTAGCCGATCGGCAGTTGCGGAAGTGGAAAAAAAATCCACAAAACAGCGGGCAAGTCATGGATCGTGGTTTGTGGCGATACTCTCGACATCCAAATTATTTTGGAGAAGCGGTGCTTTGGTGGGGATACGGCTGTTTTGCGGTTGGAGTAGGTGGATGGTGGACGTTATATGCACCACTCATGATGACGTATTTATTGGTTAGGGTTTCTGGAGTGGCCATGCTGGAGACGGGGTTGATAACGCGAAAATTGGCCTATCAAGGATACATACAACGCACTTCGGCATTTATTCCTTGGAGGCCAAAAAAGGAAGCCAATAGCGAAAAAATGAAATAAGTGTATGAAAACATTAGGGATAACAGGTGGAATTGGCTCTGGCAAAACTACTGTCTGTAAAATATTAGAGAAACGGGGTGCCCTCGTTTTTTATGCAGACATAGAAGCCAAGCGGATTCAGGTGGAAGACCCGGAAGCCCGTGCAGAAATCGAACAAGTATTCGGAACTGCGAGTTATTTACCAGATGGGAGCCTAAATCGGGCTTTTTTGGCTCAGCAGGTTTTCTCGGATGCTTCTAAAATGCGTTTGCTGAATGGCATTGTACATCCAAGGGTTAGAAAAGCTTTGTTGGATAAAAAGAAATGTGCCAAGAATGCTGGATACCCGCTCTTGGTATATGAGGCCGCTCTTATTTTTGAAACGGGTGGTGAAGACGTGGTGGATGCTGTTTTAGTAGTAGATGCTCCGACCCTCGACCGTATTCAAAGGGTACAAACACGGGATGGCAGCACGGTGGAGCAAGTAGAAGTCCGAATAAAAAACCAACTTTCATCGGATGAAATGCGTCGCCGTGCCGATTTTGTAATCGAAAACAAAGGTAATCTCATAGAACTGGAAGAACAGGTGATTCGGTTCTGGAAGCAATTTGTGGAGCCATAATCTTGTTTTAGCGGCAATTCCCCTCTTCAATGGCCTTGCACATGAACGCACGGGTTTGTTCAGCTATCAGATTTGCGCGAATAGCCGGGTCCGGGCTAAAAGAGACCAAGGGATGAACGGTTGCCGTTTTGCGGTGTCGGTCCTTGGCCAAACGCCACATTGCAGTGTACATACTTTCGGAATCTGATAACCAGCGGCAAACATTGGGATGGCTATAGTGGATGATCACGGGCAGATAAGGTAAGTTACTCTCTACGGCCAGCTTAAAAGCACCTAGTTTGAAAGGTAGTAGGTTATCTTCTTCTTGGTTGTTAATAGCCCCTTCTGGAAAAATGACCAAAGGGGGGCGTGGTGTCTCGTGCAACTTCTCGGCGACTTTTTTCTTGGCAGCCGCTAACGATTTTCTGTCTGAGCGATTTACAAAAACGGTATCTATCGCAAAAGCAATCCATCCAATGAATGGAATGGTTTTAACCCCGTGATTGGCCAGAAACCGTACTGGCGAAACCGAAAAAAGGGTGGTAATGTCGCCATAGGAGAGGTGATTGGGTAGAATTAAGCCCTGATGCTGTTGGAATTTTGTCGAATCGGTGCAGACAACCTGTATCCCAAAAAGCCACGACGTAATCCGTGACATCCACATGGGTATCCATACCGCCAAGCGAATGCCTTTGTATCGGAACGGAATGAGTGCCAATAACAGAATGACAAACATTCCGGTGGCTAAAACGACAATCAATAAGGCGCAGCGGAGGATGGCTAATGGCATGTTGGCATTTGTATTTTTTGTCTTTACGGTACACTACCCAAGCCAGAATATACTCAAAGACGCTCTTAAGCGCATCGTCCCATAATAAAATCTTCGCTGGCTCTCATTGATGGGCACTGTTTGTACAGGATTTGCAGTGGTTTTTGTTATTTGGTATTATATCGCACCTTAGAAAAGAAGTAGGTAGCCCCGCCTACACAGATCATCAAAAGTCCGCTAATGCTTTCTTTTGGCCGATCTTGCATGATGAAAATCAAGACGGCACAACTGAACAATACATAGGCCCATTGAATATAGGGGCGGAGTGGGCTGTGGAAGTGCCCCACGGTGCGCTTGGTACGGAGCAGACTGGCAACGGCCAAAGTCCCCATGAGTTGCAGCACGAAAGAAGTATAAAGCAGTACTTCTTCTAAGGTTCCAGAAAACAACAAGATAAGCGTAATGCCTGTTTGCAACCAGAGCGCCCGAACGGGCACTTGGGCCGCATTGCAAGGGCGCAGAAACTGCCATAGACCATGTTGTTGTGCCATTGTATGGGTGATGCGCGAGCCAATCCAGATATAAGAACTCATCGTGGCGACGAGTTGAACGGCAATCCCCAAACTCACCCAGTTGGCTCCGGTGTTTCCGAAAATGTTTTGAATGGCAACCAAGGCTACCTCGCTTTTACCCGTTAATTGATCGGTGCGGGCAAACTGCAAAAACACCAGTTGTAGCGCAATGTAAACGATGGTGACGATCAACGTACCCGTTAATAAGGCTTTAGGTAAGTTTTTCTGCGGCTGGTCAATTTCGCCTACTATATAAGCGGCGGCATTCCAACCGGTATAAGCATACGTTACATAAAGCAGCGAAACCGCAAAGCCTGTTGAAAAAACTTCGGGTTGGATCGGTGCATAAAAATTGATGGCGTGGTTGGGTACACCGCCAAAGAAAAAAGGTAGGGCTAATAAAATGCCAATAAACAAGGCTTTAACGATGGTTGTGAGCAATTGGAACCAGCCGCTATGTTTAATGCTAATCGAGTGCATCGCGCTTAGTCCCAAAATCAAGACCACCGATAAATAGCGGGTATAAGGCACGCCCAAAGGCTTGAAATAGTCCTCCATCGCAATCGCAGCAATGGCGACTGGCGCAGAAAAGCCCGCTACCAAGGAAGTCCAGCCCGATAAGTAACCAAAAAATGGATGAAACGCTTCCGAAATAAAAATATAATCTCCCCCCGAACGCTTATGATACGTGCCAAGCTCGGCAACGGTAAAAGCCCCAATTAAGGCCAAAACCCCGCCAATCAACCAGAGTAAGACAATGCTCACCGTATTTTGCACATTTGTCAATTGAAAACCCAAACTGGTAAAAACCCCCGTTCCAATCATATTGGAAACCACCAAGGCAGTGGCGGTTATCCAGCCAATTTTTGCAAGTTTTGGTTGTTTCATATAGGTTTCCTCGAATAAAAAGACTTGCTCCGACTGCTCAAACTAAGCCGAAGCAGTGCCATTTCCTACATAAGAGGTAGTGGTAATTAGTAGTTGGTTCCAAGTTTTCGAGCGACAAAAAGATTTGAGTACCAAATGCAAACTTTTAAATGGTGTCAACGATTTGGTTTTTTTAATCAATTTTCGACCAGAATATGGGTCACCCCAAAACCCGATCAGTCGAACGGGTACGGTTGCGTTCTTGGTAGGTCTTGGCGGTCAACTCTATTGGCTCCGTCGTTAACTCGGTGTTATTGGGCGTGACGACGTGGCAAGCACCGCAGTTTTTACAAGTCTTGACTTCTACGATCGTCTGATGAAACAGTTTTTTCGCTCGATCAATAATGAACAATAACGGTTCGGTACAACTATCATAAATGGTTATAAAAACGCTTTTTCTAAATAAAGTCATTCAAGGGTTGAAGTTAGGACATAAATGAATTAGCTTAAATTTTTACGTACTCTATCCTCAACCCCGTATTCTCATGAAAAAGACAACCGAGACACGTCGGGATTTTATCCAGAAATTTGCTGGCGCCGCCATTGCTTTTACGGGTGCTCCTGCCGTCCTCTCTGCCAAAGAACAACCCTTGTATCGCAGTAATCCGGACAAATACAGCTCGAATGACCAAGTCCAAATTGCGCTGATCGGAGCTGGTGGAATGGGTGTGGCAGATGCCATGACCGCTTTACAAGTGCCGGGAGTGAAAATAGTGGCGGCCTGCGACCTCTACGATGGCCGCCTAAACGAGGCCAAGCGGCGTTGGGGAAACGACCTTATGGTCACGAAGGATTATCGTCAGGTTTTGGAACATAGTGATGTGGATGCCGTTATTGTGGGTACGCCAGACCATTGGCACAAACAAATCTCGGTGGATGCCATGGACAAGGGCAAACACGTCTATTGCGAAAAACCAATGGTACACAGCATTGGCGAAGGGCCTGCGGTTATTGAAGCACAAAAACGCACCCGGAAAGCCTTTATGGTTGGTAGTCAAGGCATGAGTTCACTGGGAAACGAAAAGGCAAGAGAACTTTTTCGCGCGGGTGCGATCGGACAATTAATCTATGCTGAGGGGTACTGGGCACGTAATTCTCCGGTTGGGGCTTGGCAATACGCCATTCCGACGGATGCTTCTCCCAAAACGGTGGATTGGGATCGCTATGTGGCCAATACCAATAAGCGTTCGTTTGATCCGTTGCGGTTTTTTCGCTGGCGGAACTATCGAGACTATGGCACCGGTGTATCGGGTGATCTTTTTGTTCACTTATTTTCCAGTTTGCATTTTGTCATTTCGTCTAATGGCCCCAATAAAATTATGGCAACGGGTGGTCTTCGCTATTGGAAAGATGGCCGAGAAGTGCCAGATGTGTTACTCGGTATGTTTGATTATCCCGAAACACCTCAACATGCGGCCTTTAACCTTTCGCTTCGGGTGAACTTTGTGGACGGTACATCGGGGAGCACCTATTTGCGGCTCGTTGGTTCTGAAGGAGCGATGGATGTGACTTGGGATGATGTAATCCTCCGAAAAAATCTCGCAAGTGATCCTCAGGATGCCTTTATGCAACTGAAAGGGAATGAAATAGACCGTGTTTTGGGCGACCGGAAAAAAATGCTCCCACCTCGTGAACAAAAATATCAGGTGGAAGAAGGGTATAAAGGTGCGCATTACGACCATTTCGTAAACTGGATGCGTGGCATACGGCTGGGGGAAGCGGTGGCGGAGGATGCCGTTTTCGGCTATCGGGCTTGTGCCCCTGCCCTGCTCTGTAACGATAGTTATTTTGGCGAAAAATCCGTTCGCTGGGATCCCGAAAACATGAAACTCTTGGGATAGGCCATCTTTTTATCTTATGATTAATCTTCCTAAAAACCATGAGACACACCTTTTTATATACCGGCCTTCTGGTTGGTCTGTTTTACCTCAGTGCCTGTTCCGGAACTGCTAAGATGCCCAATACCCTCAGTAAATCGGAAGAAAAAGCAGGTTGGCAATTACTCTTCGATGGAAAAACCATGCAAGGTTGGCATACCTATGGGATTGCCGGAACCCGTGGATGGGCGGTTCAGAATGGAGAAATGGTGGCATTAGGGCAGGCTGGCCACGAAGGAACCGCCAATGATATTGTTACGGAACAAGAGTTCGAGAACTTTGACTTGGTCTTGGAGTGGAAAATCTCGAAGGGCGGTAATAGTGGCATTTTTTTTAATGTCGTGGAGGACAAACGGTACAAAGCCGTGTATGAAACAGGGCCGGAATACCAGTTAATAGACGACGTGGGCTTCCCTCAAAAATTAGAAGATTGGCAAACCAGTGCCGCCAATTATGCCATGCACCCGCCAGTTGTCAAAGCCTTTAAGCCTGTTGGCGAATGGAATCATACCCGGATTGTGGTGAATCGGGGGCACGTAACCCATTGGCTAAATGGCCAAAAAACGGTGGAATACCAAATGTGGACACCGGAATGGGAACGAATGGTGACAGAAGGTAAATGGAAGAATTTTCCAGGTTATGGCCGTGCAAAAAAAGGTAAAATTGCACTTCAGGATCATGGTAATCAGATTTGGTTCAAAAACATTAAAATCAAATCTTTATGACAAAATATTATCTATTGCTGGCCACACTTTTTATCTTTTCTGGATGTACCGGAGTTCGTAAAAACTCGCAAGATATTACGCTCTTTAATGGCCGTGATTTAAGCGGATGGGTGGTTTATGGGAGCGAAAAATGGTATGTAGAAAACGGTGAGTTGATTTCGGAAAGTGGGCCAGACAAACAATATGGCTATTTGGCCACCGAAAAATCTTATCGCGATTTTGACCTCACGGCGGAGTTTAAACAAGAGGCCAATGGCAATAGCGGTGTTTTCTTCCGCTCCTCCATCGAAGGGGTGAAAATCACAGGATGGCAGGCGGAAGTTGCGCCATTGGGACAACACACCGGAGGGATTTACGAATCGTATGGGCGGGGCTGGCTTGTTCAGCCATTGCCCGAAAAAGAACAGGCCCTCAAAGTGGGGATGTGGAATACCTTGCGCGTTCGGGTGGTGGCCAACCAAGTGACTACGTGGCTGAATGGAACCGAGATGATCTCGATTAAGGACGAGAAAATTGGGGCAGCGAGTGGTCAAATTGCTTTGCAAATACACGATGGGGGCGGCATCAAAATTCGTTGGCGAAACCTGAGGCTAACGCCATTGACACGATCTACTCCATAATGCAAAGGGTTATTTTACAAAGACCTGCGTAAGAGATTCGAATATCGTTTAGATAAATACCGCGATCGAGTAGAGGCGCAAAAGGCTTTAGGATTGCGTTAAATTGATTGACTTCTCGGAACGAAGCGTTGTACAAAGCGATCGGTGCCCAAAATGTGGCGTGAATTTGTCATGGGCCACATATCGGTGATTTTGGTACAAAAGTGGGGGATATTGCCTTATCTTTGGCATTCTGTTTTCTGCCATACTTTTTTCCAAAATCGTTATGAAGTATCAGTTCTCTTTATGGTGGATGGTTTTGTCTTTGGCCATCAGCCCCTTATTGTACGCTCAGAATACGAATGACCGAAAAATAGTTCGCGTGGTCTATTTAGTTCCGGCGGATCGAGAACCAAAGGAATTATACCGCAAGTCTATCGAAAAAGCCATCAAGGAGGTGCGAAATTGGTATTATACCACCACAGGTATGACCTTTACGCTCTCCAAACCTGTTGTGGAAATCAAGCGTAGCGAAAAACCCGCAGATTGGTTTGACAATACTCCCGATCAGGTATGGAACGGCGAATACCGCCATTTGTGGTTTACGGGTAATACCAGAACGGAGATGAAAAGCATCTATGGAGACGTGTACAACGACCCACGTTATAACTGGGTGGTATATGTGGACGCCAAGGGCCAAACCGGAACAGGCGGCGGTGGACGAGCCACGTTGCCAGAACATGATGTACTGGGAGTGAGTGGGCTAAGTACGGATCAGCCTTACATCGGACGGTGGTACGGTGGCTTGGCGCACGAAGTAGGTCATGCGTTTGGCTTGGTTCATGCCGTCACCGATCAGTCGAATGCGTTGATGATGTATGGCTACACCCTTTACCCTAAGTCCACACTCACCCTTCAAGATTTGTTTATTTTGGACAATTCTCCTTTCATGAACGTTCGGAATGCCCGAAAAAAAGCGTTTAGTGCAAAATACCATCATGAAGGGGGGTGGTTTCTGAAGCAGGGCACCATATGGACAGAAACCGATAAAAACGGATTGCCAAACTATACGTTTCAGGAAATATCGCAAGACAAGACGTTTTATGTGATTGAAGACCGCTCCCGCAATATGCAACTTCGGATTCCTGTTTCTGGAGGAACTTCCTTTTGGCGGACAGGTGGACAATGGAATCCTTTATACACCCTAACGTTGCGGTAGTCACAAAAATACAGACGAAAGAGCGCCTTGCCTGATTCCACATGCAAGGCGCTCTTGTTAAGGGGCGGTTGGCCTCACGCCGTTCGGATCCACTTGACGAGGTCGCGGATGGAAGGTTTTTTGCCATAGCTCAAAACCCCAATCCGGTAAATACGGGCGCTCACCCAAATGGCTCCGATAAAGGTGAAAACGAGCAATACAAATGCCACCGCAGGCTCCCAAAAGGGCACATCGGTGGCGGCAATACGTGCCGGCATCAGAATTGGAGAGAAAAACGGAATCATGGAAAGGATCTTGGCCGTTGTGCCATCTGGATTCATAATCACCGTATTGATAAACAACATCGGTATGATGATCAGAAACGTAACAGGCATCATCAGTTGTTGGGCATCTTGTGGTGACTCTACCGCCGAGCCAACCGCCGCAAAATAACTGGCATATAACAAGTATCCGCCAATAAAGAACAGCACAAACCAGACAAACAACATAGGCGAAAGTTCTGGAATGGCAAATCCGGCGCTGTCCAAAACCTGTTGTTGCGAGGCCGTATCGGGCAGGTTCATCTTGGCTGGATCAAAAAAGAGCAACAGTAAAGGCCCCATAGCAGTTGTCATGGCCATCGAGAGGGCGCTCCAGACCAACATTTGCACCAAGCCCAGTGCGCCCATGCCCAAGACCTTTCCCATCAACAACTCGAATGGACGAACGGACGATATGAGCACCTCCATCACGCGGTTCAGTTTTTCCTCGATGACGCTTTGCATCACTAAAGAACCATAGATAAACATCATCATATAAATCAGGAAAGACATCGCAAAAGCGATACCTGTGAGCGCACCCGTTGTGTCTGCTTTCTCGCCAAAGGCAGTGATTTCCTTCATTTCGAGGCGCGTATTGGCTGCAAAAATGGCCTTTACGTTGTCTGGGATATTCGCCTGCTTCAGCCGTGCCTCCTGAATGGCATCCTCTACGGCATTTTGTAGCTGGATTTGCTTGTTTATTCCGCCTCCCCCACCGGAGACATACGTCAGTTTGGCATCGCCCTTTAATGCATCGGACGGGATAAACAAATAACCGTCTAACTTGCCCTCCAAAACCTGTTTACGCAAGGCTTCTTCGGTTGCTGGCTCCAGTATTAGGGTATAGGATGATGGCAATTTTAGTAATGAGGCGACTCCACCCGTTTCATCTTTAACGGCTATTCTCTGGTTGCTATCCTCTTCCATACCAAGGGAGACACTATAAATGGTTAAGCCGAGAAAAACCACCAATCCAAAAGGGGCCAGCAAAGTGGAAAGAATAAACCCTTTAGATTTAATGCGCTGCATAAATTCGCGCAGGAATACCAATTTTATTTTCATGACGCAACATGGGTTGAAGTGGAAGAGGGCGTGTCTGAGGCGACGGTGCGGATAAAAATCTCGTTCAACGAAGGCTCCATGAGTTCAAAGCGGACAATGGCAACACCAGCACCTATCGCCATTTGGAGGATTTCTTGTGCTTGCGCCTCTTGGGTAATGACCAACTCTGCACGGTTACGGGTGTGCGCTTTTACCGAAATACCTAGATGGGCGCCTGTTTGGGCAATCCACTCATCCGAACCTTCAAATTCCACCTCTACGGTATTGCGCCCGAACGAGCGTTTTACGTCGCGGAGGGAGCCTGTTAGAACGGCTTTTCCGTGGGCAATCAAGCAGATGTCATCACACATTTGCTCCACTTGTTCCATACGATGAGAGGCAAACAAGATGGTTTTTCCGGCACTTTTTAGTTCCAGAATCACCTCGCGGAGCAACTCGGCATTCACTGGGTCTAAGCCAGAAAAAGGCTCGTCCAAGATAATCAAATCAGGATTATGGGCAATCGTGGAAATAAACTGCACCTTTTGTTGCATCCCCTTAGAAAGTTCTTCGGTTTTTTTGTTTGCCCAATCTGCTGCGCCAAACCGCTCTAACCAATACTGCACATGCTTGCGTGCCTCGCTACGGGAAAGGCCCTTCAGTTCGGCCATAAAAATTAATTGCTCACCGATTTTCATCTTTTTGTATAAGCCCCGTTCTTCGGGCATATATCCCATCCGTTCTTGGCTCCACGTCCCCACGGGTTTTCCCTGAAAAAGCACGCGGCCTTCATCGGGCGTTGTGATATAGGTAATCATGCGGATCGAGGTGGTTTTTCCGGCACCGTTTGGTCCAAGTAAGCCAAACAAGCGCCCAGACGCCACCGAGAAAGAAACATCGTTCACGGCCAAGGTTCGGTCGTACCGCTTGGTGACGCCCTCGATTTGTAATACAGGCATAAACAAAATGGGTTAATGGAAGGATGGTCAATGGTTCGCTGTTTTGAGACATAAGTTACAACCGAAACAACCAAAAAAACCTTCCGATAAGGTTATGTTTTGTGATGCTAATGTTTCATCTTGGAAACGCTATGATTAACCTATCCAAGTCTTTAAAAAACATGAAAACGATCCTTTCTTTATTACTCTTCTTTGCCTCGTTTGCTCAGGCTCAAAACTGGATACACACTTCTACCGGTCTCTACTCCGGCCATATCTCGGATTTGGTTGCCCTTCCCAATGGACAAATTTTTGCAGCAACGGCAACGGCGGGCGTATTCGCCTCGGAAGATGGTGGCAACTCTTGGAAGGCGCTCAATCGGCAGTTGGGCAATCTTTGGGTCCAACAATTAGACACCGACACAAAAGGCGTTCTTTGGGCCAGAACAGGCGAGGACGACGACCCGGTTTGGTACACCTTAGATACCACTTATAATGTGTGGCAAGAGGTGAAAGATGTTCAAACGCCCCTTTTTAAAACAAAAAATCCGGCCATACTCCCCGGTGGTCTGGGGCTTAAGGTGAATAATGGCCACCTGCAACACTCGGCAAATGGCGGCCACACGTGGCAAGGTGTTAATCGTCCCGAAGGATATGTGGTTGTGAGTGTGGCGATATCCACTAATGGCGATTGGTTGGCTGGGACCCCAAACGGCTTGTGGCGCTCGGCAGATAGTGGCCAAACGTGGCAAAAAGCCCACCTTACGGCTTTTGAAAGTCATGCCTTTTTGCGCGACACCGATGGCAGTTTGCTCTTGGTAAGCCCCACAAACGGTATATGGCGTAGTAAAAATGAAGGCCGTTCTTGGGTGGCCACTACTCCCACAACCACGCCTTTTATAGAAATCCAAAATGGTACATGGGTGGCCGCCGAGCCGGGCGTTTTTCGCACTTCTACCGACCAAGGGCAAACATGGCAAGATAAAGCCACTTTTCATGCAACCGTAACCGCCTTTTCTGTGGTACAAGACTGTTGGATGGTGGGAACGGCGGGCAAAGGATTGTGGATTTCAGAAGATGGCGGACTGAGTGGAAAAACCTTTGGCTTCGGGCAGACGGTGACAGCACTTGCACAATCAGGCGCTATCTTATTGGCGGCATGGCAAGAAGGTGGCTTGGTGCGCTCGGACGATGGCGGAAAAACATGGAAAAACACCACAACACCGTTCCGATTGGTACACGAGCTGAAGTGGGTCAATGAAAAGCAGGTATTGGCGCACACCAGTCGCGGAACGTATTTCTCGGAAGATGGTGGCGAGAACTGGAAAACAGCCACCCATCCTACAGGCCCATTGGATGCCGGAAATTTTTACGCCGCACGAAATGGTCAGATATTTGCCATAAATAACGATTTTATCTGGACTTCCACCGATAGAGGCGCAACGTGGACGACCCTTGCCCCGAATACCATTGGCGCAACCGCTTTGGTACTGAACAAAGACGGCTATCTCTTGGCCGGAACGCAAACCGATGGGGTTTATCGCCTTGACCGAGCAGTCTCGGTTGCAAACGAGGCCGAAGTATCGCCTCAAGCTCGTCGTCTGCAAGGCAACTTCCCCAACCCATTCCATTCAGAAACCACCATCCAGTACCAACTCTCTGCAAGCGAGAATGTCCGGCTTCAGGTATTTGATGTGCAAGGCCGCTTGCGGACAACTTTACAGGATGGGCCAAGCCAAGCCGGACTCCACACCTTGCGTCTTACTGCCGATAACCTGCCTAATGGAACCTATGTTCTGGTACTTCAAACCCCAAAAACGCGGGAAACGCAAAATCTAACCGTGGTGCGGTAAGGTCTTGGGTGGTTTGGGTTAACCGTTGAATGTTCGGATCATCTCGGAGACACCGGAACGAATCATGGCGATGGCAATCGCCGCCAAAAACAGGCTTACTACCTTGGCAATGGCTTTTGTGGTTCCAGTACCCAGGTAATGCAATAACCGTGGGCCAAAATAAAAAACGATCAAAACAATCAACAAGTTGGCCACCATAGCGAATAAGGTTGGTCCGTATCCAAAAGATTGTTGCGAAACCATGATGGTCGTAATGGCGCTGGGCCCCATGACCAGCGGAATGCCCAAGGGAACTACCCCCACCGTATAATCGGCTTCGTCTTTGGGATTACGTCGCTGAAAATCGCTAAATAGCAAATCGTTGATGCTCAAGACCAATAAAATGATTCCTCCGCCCACTTGCAAATCATGTAATTGGATGCCCAGAACGCGAAAAATCATGTTGCCGGAAAACAAAATGAGAAACGCCAATATAAACGCCGCCAAAATCGCTTCCAATGCCAATTTATTGCGGTTATGGGTATCCATCCCCCGTGTGATTCCCACAAAAAGCGGCAAAATCCCGATGACATCTATGGCCACAAAGAGGGGTAGGAAGGCTTTGATAAATGGTTGAAAATCCATGATGGTATAAAGGGGTTAGGTTTTAGGATAATGACATTGCAAATTTTACGCCAATTAGCACAGTATCCACCGTTCCATTATGACACTTCCGGCGCTGTGCCCCAATCATCTTCTTGATAATTCTCTTTCTACGCCGGAACGAGGTTGTGCAAAACCTTTGAAAGCTGAAAGGACGTTTTACATTAAATTACCGCCTTGGCTTGTGGTCAAAACGTCTATTAGCAACCATGACCCCGATTGGGCTTTAATCAAGCAAGAATGCGGCAACGATAAACGCACTTACGTTGTGGTAGAAACCAAGAGCCAATAAGCCATTCAAGACTGCAATATGCTACGCCAATCCGAACGATCGAAAATATATTGTGACGAAGAGCATGTTTCATCGGGTTGCTTACACAAAGCAAGACGTACAGAGCCATTCATGGTCGTTGTATATGGGAGAATAAAAATCTGAGCATATCGGGTGCGCGTTGCGCCCATGCCACCTCGTTGTGTTGGGCATTTGGAATCACCACATAGTTGAGGTTTTGGGTTGTCCAACCTTTGGCGCGCAATGCTGCAACCAAGCGATCGGTACTTGGGACTGCATTCGTACCCTCCGCCGTTCCCATGTCTATCCAGATTTTTGGGCGGTGCTTGTGCTTGAATGTTTGGACAGCTTGCACTACGCGCTCGCCATTCCACCAAACCGAGGGGGAAACCACCAAAAGACCGCTAAAAACATCGGGGTACGTCATCCCTAAGTACATGGAAAGCAAGCCGCCTAATGAGGAACCACCTACAAATGTTTGTTTTGCCGCTTTTAGGGTGCGGTAGGTGCGATCAATAAAAGGTTTGATTTCTTCCACCAGCATCTTGCCATACAAGGTTCCTCCTCCGCCAATACGAAGACCTGTTGTTTCAACCCCTGTTATTTGGCTGTTCGCATCCCGTAAAAACCGAATATGGAGGTCTTTTTTTACCGAGTGATAGGTTCCGTCTGTGTGTTTTTCTAATTTTACCATTGATGCAGAGCCATTTGAGCGGAGCCAAAGACTTCTTTCGGCAGCGGTGATGCTGATATTGGTTAGAAAGTCTGCTCCATAACGTCCCGGAGCTGCTAATAGGTCTGCCGCTGAGGTGGAAGACGGGTCTATTCGTTTAAGGATTTGTGTACCTTCAGAGGCTATTGCTTCGTGTGTATATTCAAAAATTCGATGTGGTGTATTGTCTATGGCCACCAAAATAAATGGAGGAATTTCCCCTTTTGGAATAAGTTGCTCTGCGGTTTCGTCCATCTCCCACTCTTGGCCAATTACCGATGCGTCTAAGACATTACGCCCATCGTGCATATAGAGAACAGGATAGCGTTGTCGGGACTTATGATCGTAATTGGGCGGTAAATACACAAAGATATTGCGCACAGGCAAATACTTGGAGTTGAAGTCTGAATGAGTGATGATCTTTCCGGTAAAAGTAGGCGGAGTGGCTTCGGGCGGTGCATTAAAAACCCGTTCAATTTTGGTCTTTCCCTTTGCCACTACAGTACGGTTGGGGCCGTCTTCCCAGCCACTGTTGCCCTCGTTGGGGTGCTCTATCTTAAACTTGTACGAAACACGCATCGAACGTGCGTCGTTTTTTGCAAAAATAACAGCAGCCTCATAAATCCCATCCTGATCCACATCAAAGGCCATAACAGAGGTAGCCCACGATAGGGGCGGCTGGCCTCCACGAATCCCAATCTGTTCATATTGAGGATTAAAAGTGCCGTTCTTAATGGCGGTGCGTAGGTCAATCCGAAACAAAACGGTATCTGCAGATGATTGCCCTACAGCCACAGATGGCAGACAAAGCAACAAGAGGAAACATTTTCTGAGCATAAGACGTCTTAAATTGGCTTTTAAAAACTGTATCCGACCGTGCAAGGTGTTTTATGCGATCCATCGGCTTTGTATCCAAAGTTTTCCATCTTGCCCTAACAGCTTTGTTGTTGGGTGGTATGGTTTCGCCGATGTTTCATGAAGTATCTCAAGCACATGAAGCCATTGTTCACGATCGCACGCATCATCAAGTACAAAATAAACACGAACCCCACGCAGAAAAACCATGTAGTGCAGATGTACATCATCACGATTGTGCCCTGCACCATGCTTTGACCCTGTGGAATGGGGCCGTTGTTGTGGCGAAGCAGGCGTTCTTACATCCTAAGGCTCTATTATTCGCCGATACAGTCGAACAAAATGAGTTTGCATTTCTCTGTACTCCACCCAGCCGGGCGCCCCCGCTAAGCTAATACTTTTTTACTAGGCCATCACTTGTTGTTCCGAACATAAAACATCTTCGGAACATGGGCGTGCGCAAAACTTGCGACACCTCATAACGATTCATTTTATAAAATTCAATGTTTACAATCATGACAAAGAAAGTTATCTCAACACTGCTCTTTGCAGTATTGGCTTTTGTTCCTGCCTGCGATTTGGTAAATGGCCACGAAGAACACACCGAAGCCGAAGGTTTTGCCATCTATAAAGGCTCCACCGAAGTGATTCGCTATTTTGATGGGAAAATTGACAGCGGTAGCAAAATCAGTCTTACGCTTAATGCAACCGATGCCTATACGGTTAAATGGTTAGATGCCGATAAAAAAGAAATTACTGAACTGGAAGAAGGGAGTTCCCTACATATCGCCAGTACGGATGCCACCATTTTTACCGTAGCCCTTGATGGGGCATGGGGATTAAAGGTGACCGGCAAAAAAGCAGGTACAGCCGATTTGGAGGTGGGTCTTTTGCATGAAGGCCATTTCGACTTTGCGAAAAGAACCATTCCTGTAGAAATTAAATAATCACGTTTTTCTGTTTGCATCCGGGTGCCAATGGTGTCCGGATGCACTTTATTTGCTGGTATGAGCCGTTCATTCCTTTTGTTGCTGGTGCTTCCTAACTTTGTGTTTGCCCAGACGTCATACAGTCGGGTCAAACAAGAGCCTTACTGGGCGCCACCTTCATCTTCTCTCCTATCTCCAGGTGCGGTGCTTGCTGGGTGTATTACCGACTTCGCCACGGGTGATCCTGTGCCCTTTGTCCAATTGCTCTTAGAGGAACTACGGAGAACCTCGATGACAGATGAAAGTGGGCAGTTTGTATTTCCTAATGTACCTTCTGGAATTTATCACCTGAAAACCTTTAGGGTAGGGTATCAGTCAATAGAACAACCTATTCAAGTAAGTACCCAAGACACGGTTCGCCTTACGGTCCGACTAACGGCTTCCATTAACCAACTGGGGGAGGTGGAAATTATGGGTGAATCAGAGAATAAATTAGAGAAGGCTGCACTTGCTGTGGAAGGCGCCACGCTCCGCCAAAACTTGTCCGGAACGATTGCCGAGACGCTTTTGGGAACAGCAGGAATGGCGATGCGCTCTATGGGGCCGGCACCTGCGCGGCCTGTGTTGCGAGGGATGGGAGGAGATCGTTTAACCGTTTTGGAAGATGGCGGACGGACGGGCGACCTCTCGGCTTCGTCGGCAGATCATGCGGTGGTCATCGAACCACTCAACGCCGAGCGTATCGAGGTGTTACGCGGTCCCGTAGCATTGGCGTATAGTGCCAGTGCCCTTGGTGGAGTTATTAACGTTGTGCGGAACTTCATTCCCACACATCAACCAGAAGCCCTACATGTGGCAGCATCTTTGCAAGGAGAAAGTGTAAATAAAGGCATCTCGGTGGGGTACATGGTTGGTGCACCCATCGGAAAAATAGCCTTACATACCGATGGCTCGTTTCGAACAGCCCAAGATCTCCAGACACCTTCTGGAGTACTTAAAAATACCGACCTCCGTACCCTCAATGGCTCTATTGGTCTTTCCTCTATCCAAAAGTGGGGACATGTGGGTGTCGCTTATAGTCATTACAATTCGCGATATGGTATTCCTGGTGGATTTGTGGGTGCGCACCCTAATGGGGTACGTATTGCACTCTACCGCAATCATGCAGAGTTTTCCGCTGAATATGTACCACAAAATGCAATCCATCTGACAAATATAACCCTCAAAAATAATTTCACGTATTATTTCCATCAAGAATTTGAGGCCAGTGGTGCCATTGGTATGGAGTTTCAGACCCTCGAAGTACATACCAAAATAGATGCGCAAACCAAATCCATCGGGCCATTCCAGCGCGGCAAGACAGGCATTTCGGGTTTGTATCGCCAGTATAATGTAGGGGGGCTTGTTTTTTCACCCAATGTCACTGAGTTTGCGGCAAACGGTTATGCGTATCAGGAAGCAAAAGCAGGGCCTTGGACGCTTAGTGCTGGAATTCGATACGATGTTCGTACAGCCATTCCCGAAAAAGAAACCCAAACCCGTATTGGTTTTATCCGAAAACGCGATTTTGGTGGGTTTGCGGCCTCGGTTAGTATAAACAACCAAGTGAGCCGCCGTCTCTCGATGGCATTAACGTTCAATCGTTCTATCCGGATGCCTGCCATAGAAGAATTGTTTACAGAAGGCCCGCACTTGGCGGCCTATTCTTATGACACAGGAAATCCTGAACTGATCACCGAAAAAGGCTATGGTGCAGAGTGGAGCGCTCGTTACCGCACTACCGGAAGCGAAGCCCAATTAACGCTTTTCCGCAACCGGATTCCGACGTACATTTATTTGGCCAATACTGGAAAAATCAATAACCGCACCCTTTTACCAGTATATCAGTATAGTGGTGGGGATGCAAGATTGCAGGGATTCGAGGCGATGCTTCATCAATCGCTTTTTGCTGGACTTTCGGTAACGACCACCCTTAGTTTTGTTTCAGGGACCTTGGTAGAGGCGTCAAAACCACTCCCACAAATGCCGCCAATGAATGGAAATGCGGCTGTACAGTATCATCTGGGCAATCTACGTCTTTCCGGTGGTGTTAAGTTTGCTGTAAAACAAGACCAATTAGGCGATTTTGAGGAAGCCACCAATGGGTATGTGGTTCCAAACCTATCGGCACAATACCACCTTACAACGGGTAAAAAACTGCATACCATAGACCTAAGCCTTAACAACCTGACCAATACCATCTATCGAGATCATTTATCTCGGGTGAAGAGTATTATGCCAGAACCGGGGTTTAACATGAAATTGCTTTATCGGATATATTTTTAATGACTACCGCTTCTGAAAAAGGTCGCATAGAGGCCGCCGAAAAACTTTGGCCGGTTTTCTTGGGCCTTGTGGGTACAAAAGCTGCTCTACTTTGGGAAGAGTTGACCAAGGCTTACTCAGAACCTCATCGTGCTTACCATAATCTGGTGCATTTACAAAATATGTTCCATGTTCTACGCCCTTATAAGCATACTCTACGGGATTGGGATGCGGTTCTACTGGCCTTGTTTTGTCACGATGTTGTATATAATCCGGTGGCTTCAGACAATGAAGTCCAGAGTGCTAAATGGGCTTGCGAACGATTCGATAAACTTGTGCCAACTGCCACTCTACACCTTTGCGAAGCGCTAATTTTGGCAACAGCGACGCATCGGCGTCATAACGAGGAGACGTTTAATCTTTTTATTGGCGCCGATCTTGCTGTTTTGGGGAGTACATGGCCAGAATATCTGCGCTACGCCCAAGCCATTCGGAGCGAATATGCGCTTTATCCAGACGAAAGTTACCGTAATGGCCGAATGGCCGTGTTGCACTGCTTTTTGGATCGGGACCGGATATTTTATGCCGAATCGTTTTTTCGTACTTATGAAGCCATCGCCCGCAAAAACCTGAAGCGAGAATGTACCTACTGGGAAAAAAGAATGACGTAATGCCTCGTAAAGATAGGTGCAACTTAATAATAGGTTTAAATTGCAATGTTTTATTCTATAAGACATTAAATTTTATACACCTATGGTAATAGATAAGGTCACTTTGTTTTTGTGCTTTTGGGCAATGTTTTTAGGTTTTAAACCCACCGAGAAAGCCAGTTCCTCTTTGAAAGCGTTAAGTATTCTATAGGGTACAAGATCGTTACCCCAAGAAGTTTAGACACAGGCTTATATGGTCCTGATAGTACACTCAGCAATGGCAGGTCCAAAATATAATAATTTGTTCATTCGTGGTTGTTCAAGGAGACATTTCCTGATAAACGATTAAGAATCTATTTATTGTTTATGGGAACATGGACAATATTTTTTTTCCGAACGTGATCTGCTTAAATTCCCTTAATGTCCTCCCTCCATTCTACGGCAAACGATCTTTTTTTCTGCATTTTGCACTCCGGTGCCAGATGTCATTCACCTGATACGGCGTTATTGCGCTCCCAGCCATGCATTTGCCCAAGCCAGCTCCCTTATTTCGGGCCATTCGTAGTTTGTTTAAACGACCTACGGTTATATCTCCTCCGGTAGAGATTCTTCCGCCGTCCGTTGTTGTATCGCCTGTGGACCGCCTCGCCCTAGAGGAAATGTTGGATACGCCTATCCAAAACCTGTATTTATTCGAGATGGCGCTACGTCATCGCTCTGTTCTACGCAATGACCCCTCTCGGATTTTAGAATCGAACGAACGTTTGGAGTTTCTGGGAGATGCCGTTTTGGGCATGATCATTGGGGAGTATCTGTACCAACGGTTCTCCGACAAAGACGAGGGCTTTCTTACCCGTACCCGTGCCAAATTGGTGAATGGCGAGGTGTTGGCTATTTATGCACGCCGGATTGGCCTTAATCATGCGATACTGATCAGCCGAAATATGGAAGATGGGGGAGGGCGTACCAATACCACTATCTTGGCGGATGCCTTTGAAGCGGTTATTGGCGCATTATACTTGGATCAGGGGTATGCGGCTGCGCAACGCTTTGTGCTTCGTGTTATTGTAGAACATGCCAGCTTCGACGAATTGGTGCAACAGCAGCAAAACTTTAAAAGTCAGTTACTGGAATATGTACAATCTAAGGGGTGGGCACAGCCCGACTATCGTTTGGTCTCGGAAGAAGGCCCCAGTCACCAACGGGTCTTTACCGTCTGTGTTTATATCCAAGACAAGCCTTTAGGACAAGGGACAGGTGCTTCTAAAAAACAAGCGGAACAACGTGCCGCTGCCCAAGCTATGGAGTACTACAATTCTGTATTAGAACACTAATCGGTTTACATCCCTAATCCATTGTAGGCACGAAATGCCATCGTATGCCAAAAGAAATCCCCCTGCCGCGCATTTGGCGTATGCCTGCAATCCCCCAGCCTTGTACTCCCATATCTGCTGGTAAGGCATTATTTACTAAGAGGCTCAAGGGAGTCTCTTTTGGTTGGTAGGTCAATTCAGCCAATATATCGGTTAGAAGGCTAAAATCTTGAATCTTTTCTCCGTCTATCCGCATAAAATATACTCCGTGTTGGCGTAGCGCAAAACTTCCACGCCATGGCCCTTTTTGGCCTACTATCCCCATACCTAGGATGAGACGGTCTCCTCCATCATAAGTGAATCGGCTCCTCGCTTCAATCGTCAATGGAAAGGTGTAGAAATAACTTGCATGTCCGGTAAGATGAATAGCAGTACTTTTGGTGTGGCGACCCATTCGTTTGCTGAAGTGGTAAGACCACTCACAGGCAGTTTGGTCATCTGTCAGTGATTCGCCTGGCTGTGGGAAAAAGGTTTTTCGGTTTTGCGCAAGGTCTTGATGAAATATGAAGACCCATTGATGGGGCTTCCGCTCCCATCCGCCGCCGAGGGATGATTTACGAAGGCCATAAATTTTCTGCAAATTGGTTGTATTGGTAAAACGTTCGCCGCCCCCTGCCAACAAGGCTTGTATAAACCAACCATTCTGCAAAGGCAATATTCCGCCAATAACACCTTCCCACCGTCGTACACCACCGCCTATTTCTACCGTATTCCCAAGTGCGTCATAGGCAGATGTAAGGCTACCCAAACGCCCCGATACCCAGATACTTTGGCCCCACAAACAGGTTGCCCCGAATAAAAGGCAATACCCCAGCCAACAACCGACAGCACGCAAAAACTGCATTATTAAACCTCTTCTTTTGGTCTTCATCCAAGTTGTACGATTATTAATTTTTCGGTCTGCTAAAAATATGGCGTACAATGATGGGAATATACGATGGAGGTTTCTCCACAAAATCTATACGCCCATCATAAAAGGCACGGTTTTGGCGTTGTAGTACATAGAGAAAATATTTCGTTCAGAAAACTACGTGTTTTCGATGAATGGAATCACGATAGACGATCATTGTTTCTATTAGAATAGCAATGGTGTGTGCTCTGAATTTAAAGAAGCCTTTTCAAATTGTTTAAATTTTATGAATAAAAGCGCTTCCGGTATAGGGGCAGTATGTCCACCAGATGAAATTCACCGTTGTACTGTTCTAAATTTTTTATACTCTTACCTTAAACAACATAAGGGAACCCACCAGCTTTGTGTATGCCAAGCCAAAAACAGAGAGGAGTGAAAAGGTGAACCGATCAAAACTATTAGCGTGGGTGTTGTGTCTGGGGCCTACAGGACTGGTCTTTGCGCAACAACCTAAAACAACCCCATTGGCCACTCAGCCTGAGCCTACGACAATGTCAGTTGAGGGACGGCTGTATCGGGCCATCCAGTCCACACCTGTGGATGAAAGCATCTCGGTAGATGAGCAAGATCGTAAAATTGCGAAAATCTATCGAGATTATGCCCGTTTTCTGGAGTTGGACCGTAGCAAAGACCGCAACAAGGCAGACGGAATTTTACGGAACATTGTTGCAGAACTGCAATCTTTGTTAACCCAACCCGGTATTACAGATTTGATGCCTTTCCGGGATATGTACCGGACGGCTATTCGGACCACAAAAGATTTTTACGGAAAAGTAGATCCTTTACTGGTTGCCGAGAATGATGAAGTCTTTGAACTTCGTGCAGAAGTGATTGCAGAACTTGAGACCGACGACAATTCTAATTTGCTCGAAAATGTGAACGCGCCGTCCCAGCTCGGTCTGGCTCCCGTTAATACGGTATTTCAGATGGATCTGGAACGCCCCGTTCTCCGGGCAATTTCCTCGCTCAGTCGCAATAAAACACACTTTAGGACGGTTCGTACCCGTGCAGACTTATACTTCCCTATGATTGAGCGCATCTTGGAAGAAGAAGGTTTGCCGGATGAAATCAAGTATTTGGCCGTAGTAGAAAGTGCTTTGAATCCCCGTGCCCAAAGCTGGGCTGCCGCTGCTGGCTTATGGCAGTTTATTCCGGCTACAGGAGCGGGATACGGTCTTAATATCAATAATGCAATAGACGAACGGCGGGACCCAGAAAAAGCAACTCGTGCTGCCGCACGCCACCTCCGTGATCTACACCAGATGTTTGGTGGAGACTGGCAATTGGCGCTGGCAGGATATAACTGTAATCCTTACCGCGTAAAGCGAGCACTAGAACAAGCCTCTCAGCGGTTGGGCCGCAAAGCCACCTTCTGGGAGATTATGGACAAACTCCCACGCGAGACCCGCAATTATGTCCCGTTATTCATTGCGACGTACCTGATTATGAACAACCAACAGGCGTTCGATTTGGGTACTTATCCACAAGCGCCATCATATGAGTATGATGTGGTAGCTGTTCAGGGGGGTACTTCTTTAGACGAGATTTCTGACAAGTTACAAATCCCCATCACCCATATTCGCGCATTGAATCCAGAACTAAAAACCGACAAGACACCGTCGGCTGTTTCTGCCTCATTCATGCCTGACCGAATTTTGTTGGGGAATGGTGAAATGCCTGAACAAGGGTATTTACTTCGGGTTCCTAAGAATACGGGTTCAAACTTGGGTGACCTTGCATTGGGTACACCATTGCAGGTAAGTTATGGCACACGGACTGGTAACCTTGCACAACGTGCCGAAAACCCCTTAGAAAGCCTCGCTTCGGTGTTGCCTTCTTCACGGGATCGGGTTCGTTCCAAGCCTGAACCTAAAACCTCTCCGACGAAACCGGATAGTGGCCAGCCCTCTTCCGTTTTTGGTTCAACATCAGCAAGCGATACGGCTGTTGCTCCTGTTACCATACCCGCTCCTGCTGTAGCGGCCATTGCGGACTTGACCCCTGCACCGCCCAAAACAAAGGCTAAACCTACACCGAAACCACAGGAGCGCCAAGTGGCCGCACCAAAGGGTAAGCGTCAGGTTGTAAAAGTAAAACCGGGTCAAACCCTTACACAGTTGGCAACCCAGTATGGAGTAGAGGCTTCCGACATCAAAGAGTGGAATAACCTGCGTCATAACCAAATCAATGTTGGTCAACGCATTGTGATCTTCTCGGATACCAAGCCGGAGGAGCCAGGTGCACGGGAAGTGGCGGCTGCACGGGAATCTTCTAAACGTACCACAAGTAGTTCCAAGACGAAAACAACGGCTGCGCCTTCCTCGCATCGTGTTGCCAAAGGAGAAGGTCTGACGAGCATTGCCCGTAAATATGGTATAACTGTTGCGGAACTGAAGTCTGTCAATAATCTGAAAAGTAGCACTATTAAGCCAGGTGATATTCTTCGAATTAAAGGTGGCAAAACGGTTGATCCTAAAGGCACCAAAGCCAATACCAAGAGCAGCAAAAAAGAAAAAACAACGACTACTAAAAAGAAACGTCGCTAAGTTTTTCACCCACTCGTTTTTTAAACGGTCTTTTGTTTCAGCAGAAGGCCGTTTTTTTTTGGGGGGGAGTGGTAGCAGATTGTGGGAGGTATAAGCGGAATGGATGCTATTTAACCGTGGTACAACGAATAATTTTCCTTCGGGTGCTTTTTAGTTCTTATTTTTGATTAAATTGGAAGCGTTTCCATAAAGACTTGTGGATTGCAGGGTCAAAAACAACAAGTACAACTTGTACCCGTTATATGAAGTCTTCTCCTCGGAAACATGCTGCTTTCAGAGTGGCTTTTTCTAACGTAAAACGTCAATTTTATGTCCGACATTAGTTTTTTAGCTCAAGTCAACCGTATGTTTGAAAAGGCTGCGGTCCACACCAAACACCCAAAAGGATTGCTGGATCAGATTCGTATTTGCAATAGTACGTATGCCATGCAATTTCCATTAAAACGTGACGATGGCTCGATCGAGGTGATCCGGGCGTGGCGTGCAGAACATAGCCAGCATAAAACTCCAACCAAGGGTGGCATCCGTTATGCACCCAATGTAAATGCAGACGAGGTTACGGCACTCGCTTCGCTGATGACGTATAAATGTGCCATTGTGGATGTCCCTTTTGGTGGCGCAAAAGGAGGAATTTGTATTGACCGTCGCAAATATTCGGAAGCCGAACTTGAACGCATTACCCGGCGCTATACCTTCGAGTTGGTGAAGAAAAATTTCATCGGTCCGGGTATAGACGTTCCGGCACCGGATTATGGAACCGGAGCAAAAGAGATGTCGTGGATTTTGGATACCTACAACTCTCTTACCAGCGATTCGTTGGATGCACTTGCTTGTGTAACCGGAAAGCCAGTGGGGCAAGGCGGGGTTCGGGGGCGTAAAGAGGCAACTGGACGCGGTGTATTCTTTGGCCTGCGTGAAGCATGTTCCCACGCCGAAGATATGGCTCAGTTGGGGCTCAGTCCTGGGCTTGCGGGGAAAACGGTGGTCGTGCAAGGGTTGGGGAATGTGGGCTATCATGCGGCCAAATTTATTCAAGAAGGCGGGGCGGTTATTGTCGGTCTTGCAGAGTATGAAGGTGCTATCTACAATGCCAATGGCTTGGATTTGGAAAAAGTGGTTAAACACCGTAAAGAAACCGGTTCTATTTTGAACTTCCCTGGTGCCGAGAACATTACCCACTCGCAAGCGGCATTGGAATTGCCCTGCGATATTTTGGTTCCGGCAGCACTCGAAGCCGTAATTGTTGGAGAAAATGCCACCCGAATTCAGGCCAAGATCATAGCCGAAGGAGCAAATGGCCCTGTAACGGCCCATGCCGATACCATTTTGAATGAGCGAGGCATTATGATTATTCCGGATGTGTTTTTGAATGCGGGGGGAGTAACGGTTTCTTATTTTGAATGGCTTAGAAACCTACAACATGTTCGATTTGGACGAATGAGCAAGCGGTTCGAACAGAATATGCAAACCAAAATGCTGGACGCTATTCAAACATTAATTGGACAAAAATTAGACCCTCGGTTTATGGAGGAGGTGATACATGGAGCAAGCGAAGAAGACTTGGTAAACTCCGGACTTGAGGACACGATGATCAATGCGTATAACGAAGTACGGGCGATTGCACAACACCACAAAACAGACTTAAGAACCGCTTCTTTCATCAATGCAATAGATAAAGTAGCGGTTTCATATTTGGAAATGGGTATTTTCCCTTGATAAAACCTTGCGTCAGGGCTAAAGAGTCGGTCTTTTTTATAAAGTCCGGCTCTTTTTTACTTTTTGCCTATTGCCAGACGGGGTTTATTCGATAGGTCATGGATCACTTGAGCTTCAAAGAAGCCGGAGTCCTCCAAGAGATTTTTTACATCGTCGGCAAAGTCGGTATGACACTCCAAGGCCACCCATCCACCCGGTGCAAGCATTTTGGTGGCACTTAAAACCAAGGCGCGGTAGAATCTTAAAGGCTCCCCTTCCGTAAAAAGTGCCAAATGTGGTTCGTATGCGATCACTTCATTTTGCAATGTATGTGCCTCTTCGCGCAACACATAGGGCGGATTAGAAACGATCAGGTTAAAAGGGGTGTGAAAGACTTCTGGAAACATAGGGTCAAGCATATCGGCGCTATAGAATTGAACATTTATCTGATTCAGTTGGGCATTTTCCCGGGCAACTTCCAAGGCGCCTATGCTCACATCACAGGCTGTCACCTGATATTCTGGTCGTAAATGCTTTAGACCAAGTGCAATACATCCACTACCTGTCCCGACATCTAGTATCCGTAGAGGGCCGCGTAAGTGTGTGCTAAGCCAATGGGTAAGCCACTCAGTTTCGGGGCGAGGAATGAGAACATTTGGGTTAACTTTTAGGGTTAATCCCAAAAAGGGTACCGTTCCAATAATATATTGAATGGGTTCATGCTGGATTCTTCGGTGCAAAAAAGATTCCCAACGTGCGAGATGCGTAATGGTGACGGAGTCATCCAAGTGGAGTAATACACCAGTTCCAGACCATCCCGTGAGGTGTTCTAATAGCCAACGGACTTCGAGGTTGGCTTCGGGTGTCTCTAGCCCAAATTGCATCAAACGGTGAATGGATGCTTGTTTTAGATCGCGGTATGTCAAAGTGTGTGTGGGGTCATAGCAGAAGAGAACAATGTTTTGGGCTTTTTTCTGCGATCTGGCAAGAGCCATTCAATCAGCAACAGCAGCAACGCCACACCCAAAGGCCATTGGAATTGTTCCTCATAGGCAGCAAACTTAGTGGTTCCAAATTTTGTTTTTTCCATTCCGGCCAATACATCGCTGAAGTCTGAAAGGTTACTGGTGGTACGGGCAATCCGGAAGTAGGCGCCGTCTTTGCCTAAATCCTGTAAGGCTGCTTCCTCTAATTTGGTGATCACGGCTTGGCCATTTCGGTCGGTTTTAAGTCCTTCGGTGCGTTGGCCGTTTAGATATGCTGGAATGGTTACGCCTACGGTTTCGCCTACACCAGCTGTAAATAGGGTAATGCCAGATTCTGCCGCCCTACTCCTGAGTGTGCTCATGTCTCCGCTATGGCTTTCGCCATCTGATACAACCAATAGAACCTTGCTGCGGTTGCCTTTAGAATCCTTGTCGGTCCCTTTCATGTCGAACGCCTTAATGACCACCTCCAACATCCGGTCGTACTGTGTGCCTTGCGTGGGCATCTGGTCTGGCTCCGAGATGTCTAAAAACAACTTTAGGGCGTTATAGTCCAATGTCACGGGGCATTGAAGAAAGGCATCTCCACCGAATAGGATTAGCCCAACTCGGTCGCCATTGAGTTTTTCTACCAATTTTGTTAGCTCAAACTTAGCCCTTTTCAGGCGGTTGGGGGCCACGTCTTCCGCGAGCATGGAAGTGGAGACATCTAGGGCGATCATCAAATCTACCCCTTCACGAGAAACTTCCCGGACCTTTGTCCCCATTCTTGGTCCAGCTAAAGCCAGAGCCAAAAAAAACACCGAAAGTGCAAACAGCGTTGCTTTCCACCTACGCCGTCTGGTGCTAACACCTTCGGAGAGGCGTTCCACCAGCATGGCGTCCCCAAATACATCACGTGCCCGTTTTCGTTGAAATGCTTTCCAAAGATAGCCTGAAATGGCCACTGGAACCGCGAATAACGACCATAAGAATATAGGATGTAACCAATCCATTGTTATTTAGAACTTGGGCTGTACCCCATTTACAATATAACTGAGTGACCACGGACCGGAATTTCCACCTGCTTAAAGCCCTTGGTTTTGAGGGCTGTTTGTAGCAACTGCTGGCGTTCTAATTCGCCATGTACTAGAAATGTTTGTTGGAGGCGGTCTATGTCTAATTTCCCCAGGAAATCCAGCAATTCCGGTTCGTCGGCATGAGCAGAAAGCGAAGAAAGGGTAACCACTTCAGCCTTTCGGAGATACTCTTCGCCAAAAATACGTACCACAGGATCCTTATTGATCAGGCGTCGCCCTAAGGTGTTCTCGGCGCAGTAGCCCACCATCAATACCGTCGTTTTGGGATTGCTGATGTTGTTGCGTAGGTGGTGTAGTATGCGGCCAGCTTCGCACATACCCGATGCCGAAATCACGACCATTGAACCACGTTGTGTATTCAAGGCTTTAGACTGATCTACCGAACGAACGTAGCGCAGTTTCTCGAAACCAAATGGATTTTCATCCTCCCGGAGGTAGTGCCGGGTTTCTTCGTCGTAACATTCTGGATGTGATTGGAAAACGGCTGTAGCACTTACCGCAAGCGGACTATCCACATACACCGGAATTCGGGGTAATTCACCTTCATTCCACAACTGGTCTAAGGCATATACCAGTTCTTGGGTTCGTCCTACCGCAAAGGCTGGAATCAGAATTTTACCGCCTCTACTGGCCGTGTTACGGATGACATTGGCCAGCGCCTCATTGGTTTCTGTAGTGGGCGGATGGGTTTGGCCGCCATAGGTGGATTCTGTAATGATCCAGTCACAGTCTTCCATGGTTTGGGGATCACGGATGATTGGTCGTTCCGGTCTGCCTATATCTCCAGTGAAACCTAATCTTTTCTCTCGTCCGCCTTCTTGGATTTTCAAGACCATTGAAGCAGATCCCAAAATGTGCCCCGCATCCCGATACTCTACCGATAGCCCTGGTAATGGTGAAAAAGGGGTATCGTAGCCCACCGAAACAAATCTTTTGAGCATGTCCTCGGTATCTGCCTGTGTATAAAGCGGTACAATTTCCGGACCTTGTGGCCCACGGCGGTTTTTGTTGCGTTTATTCAAAAAAGCTGCATCGGATTCTTGAATGTAGGCCGAGTCCATGAGCATAATTGCACAAAGGTCGTAGGTGGCATGGGTGGCATAAACACGTCCTCGAAAGCCATCTTTCCAGAGTTTGGGCAGAAGACCTGCATGGTCTATATGGGCATGGGACAGAAGTACCACATCAATTTCGGCGGGATTAAACAAAAAAGTCCGGTTGATGTGATTGGCCTCGTCCCTTCTTCCTTGAAACAGGCCACAGTCCATTAAAATCTTATGACCGCTTTCCAACTCGAGCAGGTGCATCGAACCTGTTACTGTTTGAGCGGCGCCGCAAAAAGTGAGTTTCATGCGTAGTGTAGATAGTGGTATAACAAAAAAAGATTTTCAAGAGATGACGCAAGATAGCCACATCTTTTAATAAACGCCCCATGTTGCATTTGTTTTTATTGCGGCACGAGGGGTACAGACAAACGAACCTCGGGAACATGGCCCAGCATCCGGCGGGCATACAAGTACCTACCGCGTTCGTAGGCACTATAGTCCGTATGTTCCGGAATCATACTGTTGATCTGGACTCGTGAGGAAGCATGGATAAAACGTCCTTCTCCAATCCATAAGCCCACATGAATGACCCGTTCTCGGCTATTTGGGGTGGCTTTTTTGCCGAAGAACAATAAGTCTCCGGGCTGAAGGTGGGAGAAATCGCCCGTTTCATCCACCAAAATACCTTCATGTGCTTGTTGTGATGCATCCCGTTGGAGCATTAAGCCATTCATGGCATAAATGGTTTTGGTAAATCCACTACAATCCACTCCTTTCGCCGATGTGCCGCCCCACAGATACGGCACGCCCATTAAACGGCGTGCGGCTTCGACCAAAGAGGCCGAGGTAGCCCGCGTTTGTGTTTGCCATAAATCATAGGGCATTGCATCCGCCTTAGGGACAAACCCCATACGACCATCAGGGTAATTCACCTGAAAAAACATGCCTTCCTCCCGTACAATCACCAAAATATTGCCCGCAGTCAGATCCGAGACAGGTTCACTCCGTTCATCAGGTCGGGAAAAAGAAAATCCAAAAGGACGTAAATACACCATTTTGGGTGCCGCTTCATATTGTTTTTTGGCTGACTGCGTGAGGCGATGTAAGGCTCCTCCCTCCACCCATGCCAAATAGCCATCGGGTGTTTGTACCCAATACCAATAATCTTCTGCTTTAAGAACCTGTACCAATTGCCCCAGTAATACTTGTGTGGCCATCTCGGCGGCATGTTCAGGCTTATAGCGCAAATTGATAACGGCATTATTGGCAATGGCCCACGCTTTTTCGCCGACAGTGGTATTGGGCAACAACTGTAGGCTATCGGTCACTACCATGCCGAGTTGGGCTATTTTTTGCAGCAATGCCAATTTTGCAACGGGCAGATTCGTCTCACCTTTCAGTACCCACCGAGTACCACGAGGCAGAAAATCTGTTTGGAAATGGGCTACTCGACCATCTGGGGCAAAGGTCTTTTGAATTTCCTGGGCAGCATCCAGAAGAGCACTTGGTGGTACAGGAGTGGCTGGTTTTACGGAAGGCGCGGTACTGTTGCATCCAGTCGTTATGAAAACCAATCCAATCCAGCACAGGCCGATATATTGGGGTATCCGCATTGGCATAAGCGTATTTGTATAGGTTGATACAATAATTTATCCGAAAATAAGGAAATTCTTACTGGATGAATCCAATTATCCTTTTTATCGTTCTGTTGAAATGACCAACATAAACGTCAGTTTGCCTGATCTGCCATACGAACTGCGAAAAAAAGATCGTACTATACAGGATGGGCTATTTTTTTCTTAGATTCCCTTTCCGAGAAAACCCCTCCCAGCATACCAAAACCCATGACGGATCAAATATCCACCGGACAATCGTCCGCGCCCTCTGCCTCAAGTGTACAAGACCGTACGTGGGTGGAGCAGGCCCTGATCGGAAACGAAGTGGCCTTTCAGCGTCTGATGAATAAATATCGTGAGCCCATCTGGCACCACATCCGAAAAATGATCCGGAACGACGAAGAAGTGGATGATCTGGTGCAAGAGGCGTTTATCAAAGCCTTCTCTTCGCTTGGTTCGTACTCCACACAATTTGCCTTTTCGACTTGGTTGTACAAAATAGCCACGAATCACACAATAGACTTCTTGCGGAAGCGGCGCCTTAAAACCATTTCCATAGACAAGCCGGTTCAGACGAAAGACGGAGAAATGGAGTTGGAAATTCCGGATGTGGAGTATCGCCCAGATCGCCATATTGTGGAAGATCAGCGCAATCGTCTGATTGAAGAGGCGATCGCCAAGTTACCAGAAAAATACCATCGTGTTATAGTGATGCGCCACCAGCAAGAAATGAGCTACGAGGAAATTGCCGATCAACTAAGTTTGCCCTTAGGAACCGTAAAGGCACATATCTTCCGTGCGCGTGAAATGCTGTATCGTTTTCTAAAAGACAACAGAACGTCTTTAGAATTTTAACTGAACAACTAAAACCACAAACCAATGGTTGACATTCCTTCCGCTGCGAAACCAGTCAGTACTCTCGGAAAAAAAATAAAACGTTACCTCGTCCTTGTCCTCGTGCTAACCGTAGTCATTGTTGTCAGTATCTTCGCCTATGCCACTTTTGGTTATTACAGCGATGGGTTTCGGGTGGGCAATGTCATTAAAATGAGCAATAAGGGCTTTGTCTTTAAAACTTGGGAAGGCCAATTGGATCAAGGGTACATCACTCAGGAGCCAGGTGGGATTAATACCCGAATTTGGAATTTCTCGGTACACACCAAAGATGAAAACGTGCGTAGGTCTATTGAAAAGGCCATTACCGAAAACAAGAAAGTAAAATTGTATTATAGGGAAAAGTTTATGGATGTCTTTTTTCTGGGAGAAACCCGGTACTTTATCTACTCGGTACAAGAAATCCGGTAATGCAAGACCTTCGTCATTTGTTATCCACAAAGCCTCGTTCGGGGCTTTTTTTTTGTTTCATTTTGATACAAGAGCATTATTCTTGTATATTCTACCTTCTGATATTGTCTCTCATCTGCAAAACTCCGCAATCCAAAATAGACCATGAAATTCTTGATATACGTCGTGGATGACGATCGGCATTATGCCCGATTGCTTAGCTACCAACTCGAAAAGGGTACCGAAAATGAGGTTCGGGTGTATAATAGTGGGGAAGATGTCCTGGCTGTCATGGACGACCGTCCCGATCTAATCCTTTTAGACATTATGATGCCGGGTATTGATGGGATTCAAACCCTGAAGGAAATTAAGCGTCGTATGCCCGAAGCAGCCGTGGTGATGGTTTCTGCGCAAGGTACTTTAGACATTGCCATCGAAGCCATGAAAAGTGGCGCCTATGATTATATCACGAAGGGGCAAGATGATTTTGTAAAGCTGAACAATATTGTTCGGAATGTTACCGAAAAAATTTCGTTGGCCCGCGAGGTGGAAAATCTGCGCGGCGAAGTGGCCCAACGATATGGCCTTAACGAAATCGTGGGCGACTCGCCTTCCATGGAAAGTGTGTACCGCCTCCTTCAAAAGTCCTTACGTGGCGATCTTACAGTGGCCATTCAGGGCGAAAGCGGAACTGGCAAAGAGCTTATTGCGCGTGCCATCCACTACAATTCGGCACGACGCCGAGGGCCATTTGTGGTGGTAAACTGTGCTGCTATTCCACATGAACTAATGGAAAGCGAGTTTTTTGGTCATGAAAAAGGCTCGTTTACAGGGGCCATCGCCCGAAAAACGGGTAAGTTTGAACAAGCACATGGTGGGACTATTTTTCTCGACGAGATTTCGGAATTGGATCTGGGGCTGCAAGCCAAGTTGTTACGCGCCCTCCAGAGCCGCGAAATTACCCGTGTGGGGGGGAATGACACCTTTATGTTTGATGCCCGCGTCATATCGGCCACCAACCGCGAAATCCTTCAAATGATCCGCGAAGGCAAGTTCCGCGAAGACTTGTATTACCGCCTCTTCCAATTCCCCATCACACTCCCGCCATTACGTGAACGTGGACAAGACGTTTTGGTGTTGGCGCAACATTTTCTAAAAGAATACCGGAAAGCCAAGCCGGATACCATTGCCAAGCGCCTATCTTCCGAGGCTACACGGTCTATTTTGGAGTACAATTGGCCGGGCAATGTCCGTGAGTTGAAAAGTGTCATAGAACGTGCGCTTTTGGTGGCGGATACCGAGGAAATTATGACGGAAGACCTCATGCTTCACCTCTCCCTTTCCATTAAGCCTTGGGAAGAACGGAGTGGTTCGCGTGAAAAACCGCCCACTACCGAAACCTCGGTTCAACCAGCGAAACCTGAGTTTGATGAGTCCGTAATGGAAACACCTTCTACAATAGAGGTCTTACTGGGAACCAAACAGGACGACACCATCGTTTCTTTAGATGATCTAAAGCGGCAGGCGGTGGAGCGGGCCTATCGGCTATGTGAGGGCAATGTGGACAAAGCCGCTGTTGAACTTGGCATTGGCCGTGCCACCATGTACCGTCTCCTGAAGAAATTTGGTATTTTGGACATTTAAGGGCTTACCGAGCCGTGACAAGCGTTTTGCGCGGAATCGGATGCCTCATTTTCCTCAACCGATTCCTTTTATGAAACTGACTGACTACGAAAAAAAAGCCCTGAAAGAAATTGACAAATGGCATGGTGGGGGTTCCAGTTTAGTCCAACAGATGATGGACTGGGCAATGATGCCAGTGGATTGGGCCGTGAACCAATTTGTTCCAGAAAATTTGCTTATTGAAGCCGATGGATTAATCACAAAGGGCTTGGAAGTCTTGAATGATGCGTCGCAATGGACCTACACCGAGCATTCTATTCTGGAGCGCGCACAAAAATCTGAAATCAGCTTAGAAAAGATTGAGGATTTACAGGAACAGCCCCTCGAAAAACTGGATGAACTGGCGCGGTCTTACTTTGATGAAAATGCCTTGTTGGCGGCAATTCAGGGTGGTGGAATGAGCCTTGGTGGCCCTGTCTTGTTACTGGCCGACGTACCGCTGCTTTTCACCATCAATTTCCGATTGATCCAGCAAATTGGCGCTTGTTATGGCTTTTCCATGCGCGGCGACCAATTTACCCCGCTTGTGTTGTCTATTTATAATGTGGCTTCTTCCGGTGGCCAAACCGCCAAAAAAGATGCTTTGCGTGAAATAAGTGTGGCTGCGGCGGCATTTGCGAACGAAATGAACTATAAAGGACGAAAAGGAGCAAACTTCCAAGATCAGAATCGTCATTTGCCCCGCGAAATTGCCAAGAATCTTATCGGAGCAAAATTGGGACAAATGATTCCATTGGCTGGTATTGCAATTGGTGCAGGGGTAAATTACTGGTTTACTTCACAAACTGCGCTAACTACGTTTATGTTGTTTCGTCAGTTGTACATCGAACGGAAAGAACGCATGTAGTGCTGGAGAATGGGGTAAGGAAAGGCGGGCTTATCTTTTATTTTGGTTTTTAAGGAAATAACAGGGGAATCGTTCGTTCCCCTGTTGCTTTTCGTTATGCAAGTATAGGTCTTAAGTGCGGGATTTGTGATACGGTTCAGATGACGCTTTGCTCAGGTCAGGGTTTGGCGTTTTCCAAAATGCGTATATAATTGGCGCGTTCATAGGCTACAGGGTCAGAAATATTTTGTTGACTCATCACCCCTTTAAAGGCTTCTACGCTTGCAAATCCCATTTCCTGCATCCACTCCTCTAAGTCATGGTGCATGTTTTTTAGATAGCCGATGCCATATTTATACAAAGCCGATGCCGTCATGGCAACATCGGCTCCTGCGAGCAGGTACTTTACCACCTCGCTGGCACTTTGGACGCCCGTTGTTGCGGCCAATGAGGCCCCAATGCGATGGTACAAAACGGCAATCCAAAGCAAGGGCAGACGAATTTCGGCGGCGTCCGAGAAACGTAGGTTGTGTAGTACCTTCAACTTGTGAATATCGAAATCGGGTTGATAAAAGCGATTAAACAAAACCAACGCATCTGCCCCATTCTTACTGGCTTGGTCGGCAAAATGTGCTATTCCACTAAAATACGGATTTAGTTTAAAGGCAACAGGTATGCGGACTGCCGCTTTTACGGCTCGAATAATCTCTAAATATCGTGCTTCCACCTCGTCTCCCCGAAGCCTAATATCCGCCGGAATCCAAAAGACATTCATTTCCAAGCCATCGGCACCTGCGGCCTCCATCTCGGCGGCATACTGAATCCAGCCCTCGTTTGTGATACCGTTTAGGCTTGCAATGACGGGCATGTCCACGCGCTCTTTGGCCTGACGAATCAATTCTAAGTATTGCGCTGATCCCACATGATAATCGTCCAGTTCAGGAAAAAAATCTGCTGCTTCGGCAAACATATGATTGGTAGCTGCCATAATGGCATCGTAGTGTGCATGTTCTTGCCGGATTTGCTCCTCGAAGAGTGAGAAAAGTACCACCGCGCCTGCACCGTAGTCTTCCATCTTCAAGATATTGTCCAAGTCTTCGGAGAGGGGGCATGCGGAGACAACGATCGGAGACCGAAGTTCAAGGCCCATATAAGTAGTCCGTAAGTCCATTTTAACTATTGTTTATACGGTTTAGGCAATTGGGCTAAAGGCATCGGCTCCAAAGCCTGCCATTTCCACATAGTTTTTCCAACGGAGATCCACCAGTTCTTGTGCCAATTTTATGAGGCGTTCGGCCTCTTCCGGGTTGGTGCGGGTCAGTACTTTGTAACGCAATTCGTTATACGCATAATCTTTAAACGGCATAGAAGGAGCGGGCGAATCTAAGATAAATGGATTTTGTCCTTCTTTTCGTAGAACGGGATTGTAGCGGATCAATGGCCAATATCCAGATGCAACGGCTTTACTTTGTTGGTCCATCCCTTTTTCCATGTTGATCCCATGTGCGATACAATGGCTATAGGCCAACACCAGCGAAGGGCCTTCGTATGCCTCTGCTTCTCGGAGGGCAAGTAGGGTTTGTTGTGGATTGGCGCCCATGGCCACTTGTGCTACATACACATTCCCATACGAAATGGCCTGGATAGCGAGGTCTTTTTTGCCTACTCGTTTTCCAGCAGCGGCAAACTTAGCAGTGGCTGCTGTAGGAGTGGCCTTGGAGCTTTGTCCACCTGTGTTGGAATAGACCTCGGTGTCTAAGACCAGAACGTTTACATTACGTCCGGTTGAAAGGGCGTGATCTAAGCCACCCGAACCGATGTCATACGCCCAGCCATCTCCTCCCACCAACCAGATGCTTCGCCGCACCAAGTGATCGGCCACCGAGAGCAAGTGTCGGGCTTCGGGAGCATGAATGTGTTGTAGGCGGGATCTTAATTCTTTCACCCGTGCCCGTTGTTCAACCAATTCCGATTCATATACCTGTGGCGCTTCGGCGATACGTTTTACGAAGTCAAAGCCCAGACGTGGGGCCAATTGCCACAAGAGTTCTATGGCCAGTGTATGGTGCTTATCGGCGGTAACCCTCATCCCCAAGCCAAACTCGGCATTGTCTTCAAATAATGAGTTGGACCATGCTGGGCCTTTGCCTGCTGCATTTTTTGTCCATGGGGTGGTGGGTAAGTTACCGCCATAAATAGAGGAACACCCGGTAGCATTCGCAACAATCAGACGATCTCCGAACAATTGTGTTAGGAGCCGGACATAAGGTGTTTCGCCACAACCAGCACAAGCGCCGGAGAACTCGAAAAGCGGCTCCAGAAATTGGGTGCCATGTACTGTTGCAAAATTTACCCGCGCACGGTCATTGATGGGTAATGACTCGAAGAAACGGATTTTTGACCTGATTTCTGGCTTGGGCGCGGTATTTGGCCGCATATTAATGGCTTTGCGGGTACGGTCTGTCGGATTTGTTGCAGGGCAAGCCTCTACACATAGGGTACAACCGGTACAATCTTCTTCATATACCTGCAAGGTATAGCGCGTATCGGGAAAACCTCTTGCATTGATGGCCGCAGAAGGAAAGGTTGCTGGTGCTTCGGCGAGATGATCTTTGTGATAAAACTTGGCGCGAATCACGCTGTGAGGGCATACAAAGCTACAATTTCCGCATTGGATACAAACCGAGGGATCCCATTCCGGTACCAAATCCGCAATATCGCGTTTTTCCCACTTGGTGGTTCCAGAGGGGTAGGTTCCGTCTGCGGGCAGTAAGCTGACGGGCAACTCGTCTCCCAAGCCGGCCATCATTTTGGCTGTCACATTTTGTACAAAATAGGGTGCTTCGTCGGAAACAGTATCTGGTAATTCTCGGGTGGCCGTAACGGTATTGGGAATAGTGACTTGATAGAGGTTTTCCAACGTCTGATCTACCGCTCGAAAGTTTTGCGCAATGACGGCTTGTCCTTTTTTGAAATAGGTTTTTTCGATGGCTTTTTTGATCTGTGAAATGGCTTCATCGCGGGGCAAAACACCCGAAAGCGCAAAGAAACACGTTTGCATAATGGTATTCACACGTCCGCCCATACCTGTTTTGCGTGCTACGGTATTGGCATCAATGACAAAAAAGTGCAATTTTTTATGGATAAGAGCTTCCTGCACCGAGCGGGGTAAATGATCCCAGACTTCGTTTGGGCCGTATGGACTATTCAGGAGGAAGGTTGCCCCTGATCTTGCGAGTGACAACATATCCACACGGTCCACAAAATTAAATTGATGCCCGGCTACAAAATCCGCCTGCCTAATTAAATATGGCGCCCGAATCGGCTCTGGGCCAAATCGTAAATGGGAAACGGTTCTTGCACCCGATTTTTTGGAGTCATAGACAAAATAGCCCTGTCCGTGTAAATCGGTAGATTCTCCAATAATTTTGATGCTATTTTTGTTTGCGCCCACGGTTCCATCTGCGCCCAATCCATAAAACAAGGCTTGCGTCCAGCCCGATTCATCCAATGCAAAAGCGGGATCGTATGGCAAGTGCGAATGGGTGACATCGTCCACAATCCCAACCGTAAAATGGTTTTTCGGTTGCTCCTGCTTCAGTTCGTCAAAAACAGCTTTCGCCATTCCGGGCGTAAACTCCTTAGAAGACAAGCCATAGCGTCCGCCGACGATGTGTGGCATACATGGGAATGTTCCTTGTGTAAATGCCTCTACAAAAACAGACAACAAGTCTTGATAAAGGGGCTCCCCCATGCCCCCTGGCTCTTTGCACCGGTCAAGCACCGCCAATTTGGTGACGGTTTTTGGTAATACGTCAAATAAGTGTTTGGCCGAAAACGGACGGTAGAGTCTTACACGCAGTACGCCTACTTTTTCACCTTTCCCTACCAAGTAATGTGCGGTTTCGAGGGCTGTTTCGCTGCCAGAACCCATGATAACGACCACGCGGTTGGCATCCGGTGCACCTTCATATTCGAATGGCTGATACCTGCGTCCTGTCAACTTGGCAAAATGGTGCATTACTGCTTCCACCACATCGGGGGTGCGGGTATAATACGGGTTGACGGTTTCACGCCCCTGAAAGTACACATCGGGGTTTTGAGCCGTCCCGCGTATGAAGGGATTGTCGGGATTAAGCGCCCGTGCTCGGTGTGCAATTACCAAGTCGTCGTTGATGATCTGTCGGATTTGTTCGTCCGATAAGACGTTTATTTTATTAACTTCGTGGGACGTACGGAAGCCATCAAAGAAATGAATAAACGGTAAGCGGCTTTCGAGGGTTGCTGCTTGTGCGATTAAAGCAAAATCGTGGGCTTCCTGTACATTGGCCGAAGACAACATTGCAAAACCAGTAGTCCGAGCAGCCATTACATCGCTATGATCTCCGAAGATGGACAATCCTTGTGCTGCAAGTGAGCGTGCTGCAACATGAAAAACGGCAGCCGTAAGTTCTCCCGCAATTTTGTACATGTTGGGCAACATCAGCATAAGCCCTTGCGAAGCGGTAAAGGTGGTAGTCAAGGCCCCCGTTTGTAACGCACCATGGACCGTGCCAGCAGCGCCGCCCTCGCTCTGCATTTCGATGACTTCTGGTACATTGCCCCATAAGTTTTTAACGCCTTTGGCTGCCCACTCGTCGGCAAGTTCGGCCATGGTAGAGGAAGGCGTAATCGGATAAATGGCGCAAACTTCGTTCACGCGATATGCCACATAGGCAGCAGCTTCGTTGCCATCTACGGTTAGAACGGTATGCTGATCGGCCATGATCGGTTGGTTTTGATAGGATTAAATTGGGGGACGTAAAAAGGTTGGGTTGCGCTGCAAATGAAAAAGTTTTTCTGGATGTTGGAAGGTTGTATAGGTATGCAAAACCAGCACCCAAAAAACTTTGCGTTTCATTTATAGAGGCTCCGGTGTCATCTCTATGGCATGACACGGGCATTGTTCGTGGCAAACGGCGCATCCCGTGCATAAATCTAAATTAAACCGATATCGTTTACCCGTGCCCAGTTTGATGATGGCTCCTTCCGGACATGAGCCATAACAGCCGTCACACTCGAAGCAATTGCCACAAGACAAACAGCGTTGTGCCTCATAGCGGGCTTCAGCCTCCGTCAATCCAGCCACAATTTCATCAAATCCTTCTGTTGCTACCTCATTCGGAAGGTGGGGTTGTTCTTGGGGTGGGGCATCGGTATGGAACCACAGATGCAGAAGATCTGCACCTACGACGGGTTTTTTAGGTGCTTTCAGGTAACTTTTCCCTCTTAGATAGGCATCCATAAAACGTGCGGCTTTTTTGCCATGCCCCACCGCAATGGTTACACTGCGGTCTTCAGGAACCATATCACCACCTGCAAACAGGCCATCGCACCCTGTCATCATATCCAACCCCACTTGTAAGGTACCGTCTTGGTTAAAGACCAAGTTGGGGACCTGCTTTAAAAAACGGGTATCGGTGTCTTGTCCAAGTGCCATAATCAGTGCATCGGCCTCCAAGGTCTCGAATTCTCCTGTAGGCACCGGTTTTCCGTTTTCGACCCGCATCACTTCTACGGTAAAGGTGGTTTCTTCGATGGATTTGATGGTGCGTAACCAATGGATTTTTACCCCTTCCCCCAAGGCTTCATCGGCCTCGAAGTCGTGTGCTGGCATGTGTTCGCGGTCTCGTCGGTAGATGATCAATGTTTCCTCGGCTCCGAGTCTTTTGGCCGTCCGCGCTGCATCCATCGCTGTATTCCCACCGCCATAAATGGCCACGCGCCGTCCCAGTTTCGGGGCAATGCCCATTTCCACATCCCGTAGATAACTCACAGCATCCAATATCTGACCAGCGGCTTGTGTGGGAATGGTGGTTTTTTTTCCAATTTGTGCACCAATGGCTAAAAATACGGCATCGAAATTTCCGGTGGCCTTGGCCGCCATCACGTCTTCTACTTTTTGGTTGAGGTGGATTTTTACGCCCATTGCGACGATCCGTTGTATCTCGGCCATTAATATGTTGCGTGGCAAGCGATACGCCGGAATGCCAAAATGCATCATCCCGCCAGGCAATGGCCCAGCCTCCTGAATCTCCACCTCGTGCCCCATGCGTGTAAGATGATATGCCGCCGAGAGGCCGCTTGGCCCGGCGCCGACCACCAAAACCCGCTTGCCAGACCGTGCTTTTGGAAAGGCGACTTGCCAGTTTTGCTCGATCGCCATATCGCCCAAAAACCGCTCGACCGCATGAATGCTCACCGTTTTGTCTATTGCCGCACGGTTGCACGAGTCCTCGCACGGGTGATAACATACCCGTCCGTGAATCGCGGGCATCGGATTTTCCTCTACCAATTTCTGCCACGCCGCATAATAATCCCCTGCTTGCGCAAGTGATAACCACCCTTGTATATTTTCGCCTGCCGGACAAGCATGATTACAAGGGGGCAACATATCCTGATAGATGGGGCGTTGAGACCGTCGCGGACCTGTTCCTTTTGCATGTTGGCGCAAATCGGGCGGCGCGGTCATGTCAGACTGGGTAAATGGCATGGTGTGCTACGATGCTACTGAAAAAGTATGATCTAGGTTATGAAAAACCTTTTTTTAAGGTAAGACCTGTTATGCAAAACTACTTTGCGATATTGGAGAAAGGTAAAGTAGGGGAAATACGTACAATAATTGTAGCACACAGTACAGAGGGGCAGAACCGTTGCTATATTCGTGTTGGTTTTGTGTATCTAATAAAGGAAAAATGCCGACACGAATTTTAATAGCAGACGACCAGCCGAATGTCCGGACTATGTTACAGGAGTATTTAGAAGCCCAAGGCTTTCGGGTTGAAGTTGCTGCCGATGGCCGTGAAGCGCTCCAAAAAGCCGTAGTATTTCAGCCAGAACTGGTTTTATTAGATGTTATGATGCCTCATATGGATGGCTACGACTTTATTCGCGCATTTCGTCGGGAAAGTGACGCACCCGTGATGCTTCTCACGGCACGTCAAGAAGAAACCGATAAGGTCATTGGTCTGGAGTTAGGGGCCGACGACTATGTTACCAAGCCGTTTGGTCTGCGAGAGGTGTTGGCCCGCATCAACGCCATTCTTCGTCGCACGAAATCGCCGACTCCAGATGAAAGCCACTGGATACGGATAAGAAGGGTATCCTTGCATCCTGTTCAACGGCGAGTGAAATGCAATGGCACCTCTGTATCGCTTACCCCTAAAGAGTTTGATATTTTGTACTTGCTCATGGCGTCTCCGGGGCAGATCATTTCGCGAGGCGAACTTTTTGATCACCTACACGACGAAATGAGTGATGGTACCGAGCGTACAATAGATGTTCACATCCGTAACCTGCGTGTAAAACTTGAAGAAGACCCAAAGAATCCACAATTTATTGTCACGGTTTTTGGCGCGGGGTATCGGGTGATGGGTTGAGGTGTTTTATCGTTATGAAGAACGAATAAAATATTTGAAAAATTAATTAATAAAATAGATTGACCGGTTAAGATTATTAAAAATAATAATTAAATAATAATTAAATAATAATTAACAAAATAAATTCATTTTTAAATATAAATATAACAAATAGTATTGTGAGATTTAAAATAATTATTCATTTTATCATGACACGCGGAGATTAGATATAAATCTAATAAAATAACATTAGAATAATTTACACAAATATTTTCTATTTTAGTTTATTGAAACTTAAATTTGTTGACTAAATAATATGCAGGTTTTAGATGGTGGATAATTGCTTCATTAGACCCAAAATATAATGACTAAGATACAATTGATGGGGTTGAAAAAATCTGGAAAGACAAACTGTCATTTATGAATGTTCCAAATGGTGACATCATTGCGGTTGATTATAACCCCTCGGAGGTGATTTATTTTTCTCATGAAGGGGATGGTATGCACAGCAAACTTTTTAGTGGTTCATTATGGACTTTTCTATACTTTTATGCTCCAATTGGATTCACAGGGAGTGAGTACTAGCAACTTGAGCCATTCTATGACTTCGATTAAAACATTATGGTAAAACAAATAGAAATATTTGTACCAAATTAATAGACGTTGGTGCTAACAGATCGCTTACAGTTTTACCTCCTGCCTTCGCGAAGCCCGGAGCGTTAGTGATAAGCGTAAAGACCCATAATAAAGAGACAAAAATGATTTCTAATATTCGCAGACAACTGACCCTATTCGTAGAACCAAAGGATGCTGAAGCTATTGAACAGATTAGGCAAGAATTTAATCCGATACAATTTAAAATAATTAAGGCCCATATTACTTTATGTAGGGAAGACGAAATTGAAAATATTGAAAAAATAAAATCGAACATACTTTGTTTGGCACATATTGATATTAATATTGAATTTGAAAAAGTAGAAAGATTTGATAATGGGAAAGGACTTTTTCTCCCTGCAACCAGCGACAATGAAGAGTTTGACAATTTGCGCAAACAAATTTTGAATGGACTTGTTCATAATCCAATAAAACAAAATGCACATATAACTTTGATGCATCCAAGAAACTCAACTTGTACAGACAAGATTTTTAAAAAAGTGAGAACAATAAAGTTGCCAATAAAACTTAATTTTAAGAAAATTAGCCTTATTGAACAAAAGGACGGCGGAGAATGGGAAATTTTGGAAGACTTTAATTTGTCAGACCGCATCTAAGACCAAGAGCGAAGAAACGCCAGCCACTAGTATGGATTTTGTATCAGGGAAGGTGAGGCTTCGGCGAGTTCAAGCGTATCGCTTTTCGGGAAGACCAATGCGTTGCCCTGCAAACTCGTTGAAGGTTGAGGGTTTGGTACTGCTAATATCCGCCTTGTACAAATGCTTTTTGTACATCGTATTTCAAAATTTTCTTTTATATCAATGTGCGTGTTCCGTCAGAAATGACGTTGCTTGATTTTGCCCCTTCAAGGCCCCTACTTGAAACGTACTCTTTTTGCTTACAAGGCCATTCCCTACAAAATTGCCTAACGACCATTTCTTTATCGTGTTTTATTCGGTTTTTTTGGGAGATCATGCTATTTTAGATACAACACCTTCACTAAAAAAAATCTGAGCACACATGATCCCCCTTCTCTCCTCTGCGGCCATGCAACGGGCAGACGAGGCCACCATTCAGCAGTTTGGCATTCCCGGTTTTACCCTCATGGAATCTGCTGGACGCGCCACAGCCCAATGTATCAAACAGCAATTCCAACCACGTCAGGTCAATATCCTCTGTGGAAAAGGCAACAATGGTGGCGATGGTTTGGTCATCGCCCGAAATCTGGTAGCACAAGGCATTCGTACAAGGGTGGTATTTGTCGGTACACCTGAAGAAGCCACACCCGACGTCCGCCAAAACCTTCTATTACTTGCCGAGATCCAGCAAAAAGACCCCACTGCCCCCTTACACTTTTGGTATTATTCGGGCCCCGAAGTATTGTATAGTTTGCCTCGGCCAGATGTATGGGTGGATGCCTTACTTGGCACGGGCCTGCATTCGGATGTAAGAGAACCCCATGCATCCATCATTCAGTGGCTCAACCAACAGTCAGAACCTATTGTCTCGGTGGACGTGCCGAGTGGCTTGGATGCTACCACGGGGTACGCGCTCGGAGTTGCCGTAAAGGCACGCCATACCTATGTTATTGCCGCCTATAAAACAGGTTTGTGGCTGGGAGAGGGCGGCAACTTTACAGGAGGTCTGGATCTTTTGGAAATCGGTATTCCAGCACATCTTATACAAGAACAGGCCCGTTCTGAAGGCGGTGCATGGCTTCCTACAGAAAAATGGGTACAGAAAATGATACCTGTGCGCACCAATCTGGATCATAAGTATCGTGTCGGTTATCTGATGACTTTGGCCGGATCACCGGAGATGACCGGAGCGGCTACGTTGTGTACATGGGCTGCGGAACGTGTAGGAGCTGGTGGCGTAATTTGTGCCACGTCTTCGGCCTCACAAGCCATCCTCGCCCGTAAATTTACTACGGCCATGACCCTTGCCCTTCCTGAAGCACCCGACGGTGGGTTGGATCCATCTGGCTTGGAAGTGGTACAAAAACGTTTGGAAAAAGCACGGGCCATGTTGGTTGGGCCAGGATTGGGCCGTGCCATTTCGACCAAACAATTTATTAGATACTGGCTTACACAATATCCGGATCCGATGGTAATAGACGCCGATGGTCTGACAGCGTTGGCCGAAAGTCCGAATCTGCTTCAAAAACATGCACAAGGAAAATGGGTACTTACCCCACATTGGGGAGAGTTCAAGAAATTGGTCGGTGATCCCCAGTTAGACGAGGCGGCTCGTTTCTCGCTCGTTCGGAAGTATGCACAAGAGTGGAACTGTGTCATTTTGCTCAAAGGTTTTCCGGGGCTAGTAGCTTCTCCCGATGGCCGGGTTTCTATCAACCCAACGGGAAATCCGGCTGCTGCATCCGCAGGAACAGGGGATGTATTGGCGGGATGCGTGGCGGGTTTATTGGCACAAGGGCTTCCACCATTCGAGGCGGCTGTTTGTGGTTATTTTTTGGCCGGCAAAGCCTCTGACCGATACATTAAACGGAATGCGATGGCGGGTATGATTGCCTCCGATTTATTGGAAGAATTACCCCGCGTTTTGTATGAAATCCAAACGTCAACTACTTGAAAAAAGCACTTTTATTTTTTTGGACTTTTCTGATCATTCTGGGTTGTTCGGTACCGAGTAGCGCCATACCGGACATGGCCATTTTTACCGCAGATAAATTCCTACACTTTGTTATTTTGATGGTTTGGGCATTCTTGGTGCTGGAATCATCTACCATCCAACCAATGATTGTGGTGGGGCTTGGGTTTGCTTTTGGCCTGTTGATCGAAGTACATCAAGAATATTGGTTGCCTTATCTGATTCCCTCTAAGCGGGCATTTGAGTGGGCAGATGCATTGGCGGACGGGCTGGGGGCATTGGCGGGCGTGACATTGTGGAGGTTTTTGCGGAGGTCTTCCAAAAAACAACCCCTGCCCTGATTATGAAGCGGTACCTGCGTTTGTTGGGCTTAGTATGGTCGTGTTCCCTTTTGGTGACGAACGCCCAAGTTGAGACTCGGTTTGAACATGCGACCAACCGATACAGATGGCAGGCCGACGTAAATCTTCGTCAGGCTTTTCCCAAAGGATACTTTTTGTTGCGTAATCGCTTTGCTTCAGAGGCCCTGGTTTTGGGAAATACCACCGCTTGGCGCGATGAAAACCTGACTTTTTTTCAATTGAATCGCAGCCTAAGTCCATATGTAGAAACGGTACTTCTTAACCGTACCGCTTTATTTAGTCAGAATAATGTTTGGTCTCAAGAGGTGTTGGCGGGCGTTCAATATCAGAAAAATGCGACTTGGCGGGTACTTCCCCTGATGGGTTTTGCTTGGGACCGAAGACAGGGGATTCCGGATCTACAAGGAATTCCGATATTGCGACTGGATAGTGGGCCTGCACTTGGGTTCCGCTTCGAGGCAGTGCCAGTTTTGGAAGAAGGAAGTACACTGAACGTTTCGGGAGAGGCAGATTACCAAAAAATCCAGCCCAGACAAAACCATGGAATATCGGTTCGTACAGGTTTTAGCCGTCAAAAAGGAGCACAAGCCTTTCAGGTCCGTGCGAAATTTGCTACACTGAGACGAGATACCTATCAAGAAGCGGTTTTTCAACAGCAAACACCCGATGTGCGAGGGGAAATGATAGAGGCCATCTTGAGTGACACATTGGAAGCCGGGTTGAATTTTCAAACACCCATCTCAAAACATCTTGCATTTATAGGTTCGGCGGATTTTGCCGCGAATAACCGCCGGATTCGCATCATACAGCATCCGGAAGAGGCCCTTTCGCCCAATACCAACCTGAATCGTCAACGCCTGAATGGGGAAGTTGGTGTGGCCTATCATCAACGAAATGTCCGGCTTCGTTTGGCCGCTCAGTGGGGTGCTGAGGCAGAGGCAAGGCGTTTGGCCGTCGGGTTTAATCTGCCGGCATCGTGGGGAGAGCAACTTCGCAAAACCAATTTTGAGCGGGGAACCTTTGCGCTGAATACCCAAATTCACTTACCTGTGACATCGCGCTTACAACTTCAGGCCAACGGTGCTTCCAGTATTTTGAGACACGACACCCCAGAAACCAATCCTGACGACCGCGATGAAGTGTTCCATAATGGCGAACTTCGTCTTGTTTGGCAAGTGGCCCCGTCTCTGATGGCACAGTTTCAGGTTTTAGGCACCTACTACCATACGGTTTATCTGAAAGCGGACCGCTCCATAGAAAACAATATCCAGCATTCCTTGCGCTGGCGGCCGACTATCCGCTGGCTGCCCGCCGATCAAACCCGTATTACCTTCTCTCCAGAGGTGCGGGCTACTTATACTGTTGATGATTTTGAATTGGCCGGACGACTCAAAAATGACCAATCTGCCCGCGAATTGCGCTTTGATACAACCATCGAACACCGTTGGTCAGACGAAAGCCGGCTGAGTCTGGCATCTGATTTTAGTGATTTGAGGTTGGGACGACTGCTATGGGCCGCTTTTGCCGAAATTCCGTTTGATACCGTGCAAACATATAGCGGATGGGCACGTTATCGTGTTGGAACCACTTGGACGGCTGAAGTGGGTGTCCGGCTCTTCCTCCGGCAAGATTATAACCAAAACCTCACGCTATACTATGACCAATGGGACGGAAATGGAGAACCCACCTTAGGGGCTGATGGTAAGCCCATTCGCAAAGCCCTATCGGGAGCAGGATGGGAAGTTATCCGACAATTAGGGCCTACGACGGCGGTGGTCTTTCCACTTGGCAAAGGTTCTTCTCTTCACGCAGAAGGTTGGCTCCAATATCAGAACATCCGTCAACAATTCCACCAGACCCTACCGGATATTCCGGAAGTACTTCATGCAGCGCGGAAGGGGCGTACCCAATTGTTTCCTCATATTTCCATCGGTGTTTTATGGCGTTGGTAGGCCTCTAATGCCTGTTCTTGAAATTTAATCGTGAAATCCGTACTTTAAAATAACGTATATACCCTACCACCACTTCCGAATCGTTGTTACTTCTTGTTTTGTTTAATGGTCTAAGTTTAGCATGAAAGTTCGTTCTTTATGCCTAATGCTTTGGCTTTGGTGGTCAACTATTTTGCCCGTATATGCCCAAGCAGACGCTTTTCCTTTTTTTCGAGCGCTTCCCGATACCTTGTTGAAAGCGCCTCTTCATCTGCTGGTGCCCCAAGAACCGCTTACGGTAAACGAAGGGGAAGCTGTTCGTTTGATATTGGAAGCTACGGGAGGACGCGAGCCATACCTGTTCGAGTCTTCTTCGCCCTTCCCCGCTGGTAGCTCACTTACTGATAATTTGTTTAAGTGGACTCCGGGCTTCGACGTGGCTACCACGCAAAACCGCATCAGGCCAATAGAGTTGTTTTTCTCTGTTCGGGATGCAGAAGGGGTGGCTATTTCCAAGAAAGTGCTGCTAAATGTGCGACAGGTAAACCGTAGTCCTAAGATCGATCCCACGTCTCTTTATGTGACCATTCTGCCCAATGTACGGATTACGCATGAGCTAAACGCAACCGACGAAGACAACGACCTGTTGCGCTTCGAACAGTCGGGTCCTATGCCTTCTGGGGCTTCCCTTTCTAACCGAGGTGTGTTTCAATGGACGGCAACCCCCACCCAATACGACCGCTTACCTATCAGTATTTCTTTTAAACTGACCGATGGCGAGGCAGAAATCGTTCAGACGCTTACGTTGTCTAAATACGATGCTGGTTTGCCGCCCGCCATCACCCAACTCTCCGGAAAACGTGAGGTCCGGGAGGCGGAGCCTTTTCTATTGCGTGCACAGGTTTATGATCCAGACGGCTTGGATGACTTAGCCCCTATGGGCATAGAAGGAAATCCACCAGAGGGTTATCAGTTGAGCCAAGAAGGGAATGTATATACCTTTTCGTGGACGCCTCCTTTTACGTTTATTTCATCGGATGCGGCGGTCAAAAAGCAGACCCTGAAGTTTACGTTGTTTGTCGTGGACCGGAATGGTAAACGTGCAGACTTGCCTGTGGAACTGGATGTATTGGATGCACCCGATCATGGTTCACTCTATAATCAATACCGGGATGTATTGGAAAACTCGGCGCGGGAAATTGACCGGATACAAGATTTGCAGCAGGTACTAAGTCAGCGGGCCAGTAAAGCCGAACGATCCAAAAACCGTAGGGCCGTTTTGACGGCTGTCATAAGTGCAGCTACGGCCATCATGGGGGCTGCCACCAAAGGTACACCACAAATCTGGGGTTCGGCTGTTGGGGGCGGACTTACGGCACTTTTGGCCAGTTTGGAACGCACCACCATTTTTCCAAATCCAACACAATTCACCACCGATAGCGACAAACTTATTGAGTCACTGATTGATCTGAGGGTTCGGGCTGCTACCTATGCCGTCCGATATAATGCCAAAGAAAAACGAACCCGGAATGAGTTCCAGACAGAATATGCCGACTTGGTACGTGCCGTACAAACCTGCCGCGATAAGGTGGATGCCATCGCGAAAAAGTACGACCGTTTGGGTGCTGGCATCCCCGATGCCCTTTCGGATACACATATTCGGCAATTGGTTCCGGGCTTTTCGCCTGATTTATAACGTATGCCCGATAATACTAAATAAAAAAGCGCACGGCATGAAACGTGCGCTTTTTTTGTATATCTGAACCACGCTTAGGAGGTGGTTAGGTCATAGAGTGGGAAGCGGTGGCAAAAATCATGCACTTCCGAGCGGACAGCATCTTGCACCATTTCGTTAGTTGGATCAGAAAGTACGCGATCCATGAGTTCTACCAAGTGAACAAAATCTGCTTCCATCAATCCCCGTGTGGTCATGGCTGGAGACCCAATACGAATACCAGAAGTGACAAACGGGCTTTGGGTGTCGTAAGGAACCATATTTTTGTTGACGGTAATTTCCGCCTTTCCCAGTGCTTCCTCTGCTTGTTTTCCGGTAATGTTTTTGTTGCGTAAGTCAATAAGCAGCAAATGATTGTCGGTTCCGCCAGAAACGAGGTTGTAGCCTTTTTCGAGGAAGGCGTTTGCCATGGCCTGTGCATTCTGGATAACTTGTTCGCTGTATGTTTTGAATGAAGGTGCGAGTGCTTCTTTAAATGCAACGGCTTTTGCAGCAATAATATGCATCAGGGGGCCGCCTTGTGTCCCCGGAAACACCGCCGAGTCCATCAATTCCGAGAGCATCTTCACCCGGCCTGTTTTAGGGGCTGTTTTGCCCAGCGTGTTCTCGTGATCGCGACCAATGAGGATCATTCCGCCACGAGGCCCACGTAAGGTTTTGTGGGTCGTTGTGGTAACCACATGTGCATGGGGTAATGGGTTTTGGAGAAGCCCAGCCGCAATGAGGCCCGCTGTATGCGCCATGTCCATCCAGAGGAATGCACCCACTTCGTCGGCAATCTCGCGGAAGGCGGTATAGTCGAAGTCACGGGTATAAGCACTTGCACCAATGGAGATCATCTTGGGCCGAACGGCGCGTGCTTTTTCCCGCACCTTGTCCATATTGATCCGACCAGCAAGGGGGCCGTCCTTTTCTACGCCATAGAACACGGCATTGTACGTGATACCCGAAAAATTTGCCGGGCTACCATGTGTCAGGTGGCCGCCATGTGCCAAATCCAACCCCAATAACGTGTCTCCGGGTTGGAGCAAGGAAAGGTAAACCGCAGCGTTTGCAGATGCACCAGAATGGGGCTGGACGTTCACCCAATCGGCATTGAAAAGCTGTTTGGCACGATTTCGGGCTAAGTCTTCTACGATATCCACAAACTGGCATCCGCCATAGTAGCGTTTTCCGGGCAAGCCCTCGGCGTACTTATTGGTCAGTACCGATCCTGCGGCCTCCAGTACAGCCAGTGAAACAAAATTTTCTGAAGCAATCAGTTCCACCCCATTGTTCTGGCGGTCAACTTCTTGGCCGATGGCCGCAAAAACTTCGGGGTCGTGAAGGGGCAAATATTGCATGTTTGCAAGGGTTTGAATTTAGGATTGGGTCGAAGATAACCCAGTTAAGGGTGTAAATGTGGGTTATTTTCGAGAAATTCCGGCCTTTCAAGTGGAATGAAATACCCACCAATCCCCAAAAATCGCCAATTATGATGGGCAAAGGCATCAGGTACTTCCAGGGTGAAAAAACTGAATAAAAAATAGTTTTCCCGTTGTACCAAACTTTCAGCCATCTGACCCGCCAAAACACTGGCTAGATCTTGAATCAGGCCACTCATTGAGTGGTCCGGCAGTTGGGTACGTTCGCGGAAGAATTTTTCCACCATATCCCGAGAAAACGTCCGAAATTCAGCTTCGTTCGGGTTGGTATAGGCCAGATAGCCCACAAGAGCGAATAAAGCGATTAAAAAAAAGTACCTGAGTTTCATGGTTGTCTTTCGGGTTAAGGATTAATCTCCCAAAACGTCCTGCAAGGTGAATAAGCCAGATTTACCTTGTAACCACTCGGCGGCGCGGATCGCTCCGGCAGCAAAAACCGCCCGACTTTTTGCCTCGTGCCGAAACAGTAACTGCTCGTAAGGGCTATCAAATCCCGCATAGTGCTCCCCAAAAACATGACCCACCCGCGTCGAGGTAACATGCAGGGCTGCGGGGTCTATTGCGCCATGCTGGGCTTCTGTGCTCAGGTGTGTTTTGCGGGAAAGGCCCTCTAAGATGGTTTGGGCTAATTTAAGCGCGGTTCCAGAAGGGCTATCCACTTTTCCTGTATGGTGCCACTCGTGTACATACGCATCAAATTCATTCAGGTGTTCTAAGGTGGGTAAAACAGCATTCAGGGCTTTTACCAAGAGGGCGACCCCCATCGAAAAATTGGGGGCATACAAGAGACCTATTTGACCTTCTTCTACCCAATCTCTCACCTGTTCCATTTTGTTGTACCAGCCCGTTGTGCCAATGACGGCATCAAACCCCCAAAGGCAGTAACGGTGGATGTGGTCCATCACTACGGCAGGATGCGAGAAGTCTATAACTACGTCTGCCTCGTTCATAACCTCCATTTCGTGCTCGGTTAGCAAAGGGGCTTCCGCATCAAAGCAGGCCACAAGGTCATGTGTTCCACCCTCTTTCAACAGCAAAGCAATCGCTTGCCCCATACGTCCAGAGGCCCCATTGAGCGCAATTTTCATGTTTTTTGTAGCGTTTATCGTTCGTTAAATAATTTACGGCAATTATAGAACGGTGGGAGGCTCTGGTTCCTGATGGGTTGATCCAATCCCTCTTTTGGCCCGTTTTTTAGCAGTCATTTTGGCTGGGGTGCCTTCGTCCATGGTTCGTGTTTCGTCAGAAATCCGGTCAGGGTCCAAAGAAATGGCCTTATGTAACTGGTTGCGTAATTCAATCAAAGATAAATTGGTCATGAGTTTGCCGTTGTGCGCGGTCGAGATTTTTCCCCGTTCTTCCGAGACAACAATGATAAACGCATCACTCTGTTCACAAAGTCCCATAGCAGACCGATGGCGTAGCCCCAGATTGGGGCTTAGTTCTCTGCTTGCCGAAACAGGCAAAATACAACGTACCGCCTCGATACGACCAGACTGGATGATCATGGCGCCGTCGTGCAACGGGCTGTTTTTCTGAAAGACCGCAATCAGTAAATCGGGATTTACCTGCGACTGCAAAAGCGTTCCTGTTTCAATGTAGGTGTCTAATGGGGTAGAACGTCGGAATACAATAAGAGCACCCGTTTTTTTTTGAGACATATCGGCAACGGCTGTCAATACATCTTCCACGATTTTACTTTGGTCTGGAGGACGAAAAAAGCGCTGAAGCCCCGTTGTTTGCCCCAGCATTAGCAATAGCCGACGCAACTCCGGCTGGAACAACACAATAATACCCACCACAAAAACCTCACTTAGGGTTCGGAATAAGAACCGGAGCATGGTCATGTCTGCCGCTGTTACCAATACATCAAAAAAATACAGTACGATAAGGCCCACAAATACCTGAATGGCAATGGTTCGTTGCATCACCCGATAAACGGTATAAATGAGCAAAGCCACTATGCCCACATCCAGAACGTCTATGAGGGTTACGCGTAAAAAATATATCTCGAACAAGGTCATGTGTTTGGATGTCTTGGGACAGCTATGGGCTAAAAATAGGTATGCAACACAGCTAAAAAAAGCGTTTAGGCAATTTCACGAAACCACCATTCCATTTATACTTGATTTTGGCAGAGTAACCCGTTACTTTCTGGTCCTTCCGTGTATCAAGCTCCCTTTAACCAAAGCGAAAAATGCCTTTTATTTCTGTTAATCCTGCTACCGAAGTCGTTCGAAAATCGTATCCGACCCTCACTTCGTCTGAACTTGAACAAAAGTTGCAACGTGCCGATCATGCCTTTTCGTCATTTGCCCAGACCACCTTGGCAGAACGTGCTGGCTGGCTGGTTCGGGCGGCAGCACTTTTGGAAGAGCGGGCTGAATATCTCGGACAGATAATGACGGAGGAAATGGGAAAACCACTTGTGGCTGCCATTGCCGAAGTCAAAAAATGTGCCTCGGTGTGTCGGTATTATGCCGAAAATGGGACCCGTTTCCTGAAACCAGTCACCATTGCCAGTGATGCCAGCCACTCTTATGTGGCATATAGCCCATTGGGGGCCATCTTAGGCATTATGCCTTGGAATTTTCCACTTTGGCAAGCGTTTCGTGCGTGTGTGCCAACCATGATGGCAGGAAATGTGTTTCTCTTAAAACATGCTCCGAATACGCCTGAATCGGCATACGAGATGGAAAAGTTGATGATTGATGCAGGTTTTCCAGAAGGCAGTTTCCAAAATCTGTTTGTGGAAGTGGAGGCCGTAGCTGGTATCATTCAGGATCCGAGGGTTGCAGCGGTCACTCTCACCGGAAGTGTGGGGGCAGGCAGATCTGTTGCACGGTTGGCCGGAGAAGCACTCAAAAAGACGGTACTGGAGCTGGGCGGAAGCGATCCGTTTATCGTCTTAGAAGATGCCGATTTGGCGTTGGCGGCAGAGGTTGCGGTTTCTAGCCGATACCTTAACAACGGACAGACGTGCATTGCGGCCAAAAGATTTATCATGGTAAAATCGGTGGCCGAAGCTTTTACGGAAAAATTTGTAAAGTGCGTTAAAGCACTTAAGGTGGGGGATCCGGTGCAGCCCGATGTTGCCATTGGGCCAATGGCGCGTGCCGATCTTCGTCAGCAACTTCACGATCAAGTGGTAAGGTCGGTGGCGGCAGGGGCAAAAATTTTGTGTGGTGGCCACATGCCAACAGGGACAGGATTTTTCTATGAACCAACCGTATTGGGCAATGTTCAACCAGGTATGGCGGCTTTTGACGAAGAATTGTTTGGACCAGTAGCAGCTCTCGTGGTTGCAGAAGACGAAGCAGAGGCCCTCTATTTGGCCAACCGGAGTGAATATGGCTTGGGTTCCACCATTTTCACAAATGATCTGCCACGTGCCGAGTCTCTGGGAGCCAAAATCAATGCGGGCTGTGTCTTCATCAATGGCATGGTGAAAAGTGACCCCCGTTTACCCTTTGGGGGCATTAAACACAGCGGTTATGGCCGAGAACTATCGGAAATGGGGATTCACGAGTTTGTGAACGCAAAGACGGTTTGGGTGCGGTAAAAATATTTTGTAGAACGGTTTTGGGTTCTCCTTGGAATTGGTTTGAGGGCGTATGCGTTCCGCATCCCTAAACAGCGTCAATTTATGCGCTCACAGAGAATATTTGGGCACACAAAAAATTGGGAGGGTGCAAGTTTTTTTAAGCGAAGCCCAATAAGAGAAACCGGAACGTCATTTGCATCGTTGTTAAGGAGGATACTGATGATCCTCCTTTGTTTTTTCTGTGGGCGATGTACCAGTCTGAAGTCTGGTTGGTCGTTCATATAGCAAGCCTTTCGGTTAAGCCTACGTGCGCCACCGTTAATGAATATTTTAGTGCTAATATGACTTTTCTCAATCCACTGATATTATTGGGGTTATTGGCTGCTGCCATTCCCATTCTCATTCATTTGTTTAATTTTAGAAAGCCCAAAAAAGTGGATTTCTCCACGCTTGCTTTTTTGCGAGAGCTGGAAAAAACGGCCATGCAGCGGGTGAAAATAGAACAATGGTTATTGCTGGCACTACGCGTATTGGCCATTTTGTTTTTGGTTTTGGGATTTGCACAGCCTATGTTAAAAGGCTCAGCCAGTGATGCAAAGCATGCCAAAACCGTATATGCCATTGTAATAGATAATTCATTATCCATGAAATTGCGGAATGTACGTGGCGAGTACCTTCAGCAGGCGCGTACCGTTGCGGCTCAATTGGTGAAACAAGCGCAAAAAGGAGATGAGTTTTTATTGCTTACAACGGCAAACAATGGTTTGACAGCCCGCAACCTCTACCGGAATACCGGACCGCTCTTAGAGGAAATCCGGAAAATTCAGCCAGAACCAGGCGCACGGTCTTTGATGCGTACCGCACGTCAGTCTTTTAGACGATTGGCAGAAATATCCGACAGGAACAAAGAGGTCTATCTCATTTCAGACTTACAGCGTGCTACGTTTTTAGACTCTTTAGAAACCGAAAAGCCGCAAAATGTATCCATCGCACTGGTTCCGATAGGGAGTGACGCTCCGGCAAATGTGGCGATTACCGATGTCGAGATAGATAGTCGTATCATAGAACAAGGCCAGCCAGTTGGGGTGACCGCCACACTCACCAACTATAGCGACAAGGCACTAAGTAATTTTCAGGCAAGTGTATATTTGGAAGGCCAACCTGTTGCGCAAGCCCTTGCAAACATAGGTCCGAAAGATCAGGCAACCGTACAATTTACCCTAACTCCGCAAAAACGTGGTTGGTTGGGAGGCGAAGTGCGGATTGAAGGAGATACTTTCGAAGACGACAATCGTCGGTATTTCTCGCTCCTTGTTCCGGAAAAACGGACGGTATTATTGGTACGAGGCGATGGGGAACGGACTAATTTTGTAGAGTTGGCCCTTTCGCCACAGGTTACTGGTGGTAGGGTGGTTTTCCAAACCCAAACCATCACAGAGGGCATGTTGGGTGGAACGGCATTGGAGTCTTATAATTGCGTATTAATCATTGGAAAAAAGCGGTTCTCTTCCGGCGAGATCACAAATCTAAAACGCTACATTGCTTCCGGCGGCGGTCTCTTAATGTTCCCCAGTGGGGGGATGGTTGCTGGGGAGTACACAGCACTCTTTTCGGCTCTTGGCGGCGGGAAGGCTAGTGGATTCTCTGGCCAGGCAGGAGGCCCTGCCATTGGGAAATTTGACCGAGTGGAAACCGAGCACCCCCTCTTTGAGGGGATGTTTGCCAACGGCGATCTGTCTGTCGGAAAGCAAGTCGAGACGGTGGATGCCCGCTATATTATGTTATATCAGCCGGGAACGGGCGACGAACAGACCCTGATCCGCCTCACGAATAATCAGCCCTTTCTACATGAAATCCGAAATGGCAAAGGATCAGCCCTGCTGGTGACGGTTGCGCCCGATCCATTGTGGAGTGATTTACCGTCACGCGGCTTGTTTATTCCATTGCTCTACCGTGCAGTGTATTACCTCTCGGCCAGTCGGGCACAGAGCGAGGGGAGTTTGGGAACCTCGGATGATGGAGAGGTCTTTGTATCCGGTTTACAAGGATCGGAGCCAGTCAAATTGGTAGGGGTAAAGGGGGATGAATATACACCGCAGCAAAACCTAGTATATAACGGGATGGTGATTTCGGTGGATGAAGCGATTCAGCAATCCGGCCTCTACGATGTAATGCAAGGGGACCGAGTTTTACGGAAAGTAGCTGTTAATGCAGACAGCCGTGAGTCTGATCTGGTACGAATGCCACCCGAAGAAGGGAAACAACAAATAGAGCAAATGACTGGAACCTCGGTTCGGATGGTGGATGTAGGAGCAGGAACGGACCGTCAGATAAAAGAAGCCATTGGAACGGCACGATTTGGCCAAAATCTGTGGAACGTCTTTTTGTTTTTAGCGTTGTTATGCCTGCTTGCCGAAATGTTTGTGGCACTCCGCAAAAAATCTTCCTCACAAAAAACTTAAGCCATGTTCTGGGCTATTCTTACGTATCTACACGATTCCTTCCTGATGGTGCTTACCATCTTTGGAGTTCTGTACGTAAGTGCCATTCTCCGAACCCGCTTCACGCTAAAAAATGTTCTTCTCTCTTGGTACACCCCTCATCGTTTTTATTTGCCACGGTGGATTTTGCTTGGTGTGATTAGTAATTTAATGCTTTGGATTTGTGCGGCTTTGGGAACAGGAAAGCCCGTTCTGGGGGCATTATGGGTCTATGGTTTCGTTACGCTTGCTATATTGCTGACCGGGCTTGCTGTAAGCCGTACACTCATTACAGAAAAAGGCATTGTTCAAAGATTAGGCAACCAAAAAATGTGGCTTGCTTGGGGGCAGGTGGAAGATTATGTGATACATGAACGAGCCGATGCCGAGGTGTATGTTTTCTTCTGTCGTAACGAGCTTCAGCAGCGGATGCGTTGCGAGTTGGTTGTGCCCAGACGGCAAAGCAAGGCTTTTCATGAAATCGTGGAGAAGCAATTGGATGCCCGCTTTAATTTTCTGGTCTATCAATCATTTGGTTCTAAAGCCTTAAACGACTAAAATCACTCCTCTCCTCGGGCTTCTTGGTAACGTCTTTTATTTTTTCGATACCCTTCTCCGTGGTCATTTTCGCGTATCTTATGTAAAACAATCTGAGACAATGACCTATGACACGTTTTACCCATCTTGTTTGTTCGGTCTGCGACCGCATATTTCCTAAAAATGAACCCCAAACTTTTTGCCCAGCATGTAAAAAACCTCTTTTGGCGGTATATGACCTCACACCTTTAGACAAAAATATTCTCGCTGGCCGAAATAGTAATATGTGGCGGTATCGTGAACTGTTGCCAATAGAAGACGAACGGCTCATTGTAACACTGGGCGAGGGTTTTACCCCGTTGCTACCCTTAAAGCGGATTGGCGAAAAATTAGGACTTTCCGACATATGGTTTAAGGATGAGTCGGTAAATCCTACTGGATCGTTCAAAGCACGGGGACTGGCAATGGCAGTCTCTAAGGCGCATGAGTACGGTATTCAGGAAATGGCCATCCCTACTGCTGGGAATGCCGGAAGTGCATTGGCGGCGTATGGCGCACGAGCTGGTATTAAAACCCATGTTTTTATGCCGGAAGCTACGCCAAAAGTTTTTCAAACAGATTGTATGTGGTTTGGTGCGCGTGTAACCACCGTCCCGGGAAGCATACGGGATGCTGGCCAGACGATGGCTCGGACCAATCCGGGCCATTGGTTTGATGTTTCTACCCTAAAAGAACCGTATCGGATAGAAGGCAAAAAAACCATGGGCTACGAATTGGCGGAACAACTGCATTGGCAAACCCCCGATGTGATTTTGTACCCTACAGGTGGCGGAACGGGCCTCATCGGAATTTGGAAGGCGTTTAAAGAAATGTTGGATTTGGGGTGGATTTCCGAAATCACTACCCGAATGGTGGCGGTACAGGTGGCAGGATGTGATCCAATAGTTCCGGCTTTTGAAGCGCACGAAACCGATGGTCGGCCAGTAGAAAACCCGCCGGAAACCATTGCTAATGGCCTCCGTGTACCAGCTCCGTTTGGTGACCGGTTGATTCTGGAGGCGCTGTATGAAAGTAACGGAACGGCCATCGCCATTTCGGACGAGGAAATGGAATCGGGAATTCGTGAATTGGCCGCAGGCGAGGGATTCTTTGTGGCGCCCGAAGGTGCTGCTGTTTGGATGGCCCTCAAAAAACTTCGGGAGTCTGGCTGGGTGAAATCAAAAGATAAAGTGGTGTTGATCAATACGGGGTCTGCTTATAAATATATCGAGAACCTTTGGAAATAAAAAAAGCGGCTCCAAAGTCATCAGAAGTCGCTTTCGAAACAAAATTTCCAATTACTTATCGGTACTTCCCGAAGATAATGGCAAAACTGGGGGTGAGGAAAACTTGTTGCGATTCGCGTATGGCGGGCTCCATTAACTGTATCGAGGCGGGGTAAAGCTGAATATCCACTCCAATCCGAACTGCTTGTAGCGCACGGCGACTCTTTCCAAACTGTGCTCCCAATGCCAATCCACCTCCCAGACCCAAAACTGGTTTCCCATGCGGAATAGATGCAATGGAGTCATAAATTCGTTCCACGTCATCCAACTGTTTATTTTGGTTTTGATCGTCGAAATATGGCGAAACCCACGCCACCGTTGGACCTGCGGTCACTTGCACATAGGGGCGAAAACTGTCGTCTATGACCTCCGAGAAAAGCCGCTTTTGAATGCCAGCCTGTACGGGTAATAACAAAAGATAGTTTAACTTATATGGGATAATGCTATTCCCCCACCAGTCAAAATATTTTTCTTCTTTTTCGTCTTTCTCGGAACGAAGAGAGGCTTCAACGGTAAAGGCCAGATCCTTAGACATGGACTTGGTCCAAAAGCCGTTGATGCCGAAACCACTGTTGTGCAGGTTAATTGCTAAGCCTTTGTTATTGTTAAAGTCAAACGGCTTGGTGGTTGTCTGAACTTTTTGTGCCCACCCACCCATAACAGATGCAAAGCACAAGAGCACACCGAATACGATCGTTTTCATATTGGGGGTCATTTAGTGAAAATCAATTGGAAAACAGGCTTTAGACGGCCATGATGGAAAATTGATTCCTACTTTTAAAAATTGTTCCTGCCCCAAAAGCCGCCTTTGGCGATATTGGGGTAACGAAAATTGGAGATATGGACTATCGCTTACTAATCGCACGCCGATATTTTGCGAGCAAAAAACAATTCTCACTGGTATCTATTATTTCCGGCATATCGATTGCAGGGATTACATTGGGGACGGCAGTGCTGATTGTTGTGCTTTCGGTATTGAATGGTTTCTTTAATCTTGTGCGCGACCTTATGGTCTCGTTTGATCCCCACATTCGGATAGAATCGGCCAGTTCAAGAGGGTTTTTAAATCCGGATTCTCTGATTCAAGCCATTCGTAACACCCCCCACGTACAATCGGTTGCACCGTATGTAGAAGGAAAAGCACAGTTTATCTGGGGCGAGGGGAAACACGGTAACAAGGTTGTGATCGTCAGAGGCATTGTAGGTCACTTAGGAACAGGCGAAAATACCGTTTCCGGAAAGATGACAACTGGTACCCTGCAATTGGCGCGTGGCGAGGGCGAGCCGGGTGTAATATTGGGCGAGGCATTGGCCAATCGGATTGGTATTTTTTCACTTAATAATGATTATGGTCCCAATCGGGTGGAACTTCGGTCTGCGGCGGGTCTTGCCCGTAGTTTAGCTACATTTGGTTTTCCAGACTTCCCACGATTTCAGGTCAGGGGCCTATTCCAAATAGACCCCACCTACGACGAAAGTCATGTGTTTATTGATTTGCCAGAAGCCCAGCGTCTGTTCAGAATGAATGGTCGGGTAACAGGGGTCGAACTACGTTTAAACGACTTGAACGCTGCTACGCAAGTAAAAGCCCATCTTTTGGCACAGCTGAACGCCCAAAAATTTCGCGTTAGTACTTGGTTTGATATCCAGAAAACCCTCTACGAGACAATGCTCTTCGAAAAGTGGGGCGCCTCTTTAATCCTTGGCCTCATTATTCTGGTGGCTGCCTTTAATATCGTAGGATCGCTCACCATGGTCGTGATTGAGAAACGGCGGGATTTGGGCATTCTTCAGGCGATGGGGGTTTCACGGTCTCACATTCGTCACATTTTCCTCTTAGAAGGCTTGCTGATTGGTAGCGTAGGCATAGCTGTTGGAACAACCATTGGTTTGCTCCTTTGCTATATACAAGATCGCTTTAAATGGGTCCCACTGATGGGCGGGGATTCCTTCATTATTGATGCCTATCCCGTTGCGGTACAGTATGGCGATGTGTTGGTAATTGCCCTTGGGGTATTGGTCTTATGTACATTGGCCGCCGTATATCCAGCATGGCGGGCTGCACAGACAGAGCCTGTGGAGGCGATTCGTTGGGAATAGTTACCAACCAGCAACACCCGGAACCGACGTGTTTTCGGGCTTTTTTAATTCTTCTGGCGTCCAAGGTGTGGTGCGGTCGCGATAGAATAACCGAATCATTTTTATGTCGTCGGCAGGGACGGGGGGCGCATTGTTTCCCCAGCGACTTCTGATAAAGGTAAGAATGTCTGCAATATCCTCGTCGCTTAGATGTCCCCACGGTGGACAAGCCCCACGATATACTTCGTTTTCAGAGACCAATTCGCCTTCCAAGCCATGAAGTGCCAAACGAATCAATCGTCCATGTGGTCCTTCGACCGTTACATTGTTTTTGAGTGGAGGAAAGGTGCGTAACACACCCTCCCCATCCGATTGGTGACACGAAGCGCACTGCTTTTCGTAAAAAGCCATCCCTGGCGGGGGAAGTGGGATAGGAGAGGGTGTCTGTTTGCAACCCATCCATGCGACCAATACCAAGAGAAATAATGTTTTACGCATCATCAATTGCGCTTGTCGGTACGGGGTAGAGAGGGATCTGTCAAGATCAAGACATCACCCAAATGTTGGTGTTCACTCGGTTTGTATTCGGGAAAACCCATACCAGAGTGCATGGTCACAGTAAAAATTCGGGCTTTTTTGTGGTAGTGCAATACCTGTTCAGGAGTACCCAAGGCGCTTTCGCTATGAAACACCCCATTTATATGGACGACAAGGGCTTTTTTATGTTTTTTGAATGCTTGGGCCACAGACCATCCCATGGTTGCATCTCGGAGGTTTTGGGCCTCTAACATTTTTGGATTGTTGTGTGCAACACCCATTTGCCGTTCCATCTCTGCATTAAACTTCTGGCCATATGTGGCAGATGCTGGATGCAAGGGCAAGGGTGGAAGCCATTGCTTGGCGATCGTAGGTAAAGAATTGAGTACGGCAATACCTTCTCGGCCTGTCAGGCTTACAAGCCGTCGGGGCGCATTGCCTGCAATGACTGGAATACGGTTTGTTTTTGCAAACTCAATCATCGGTTTATAATCAGTCTCATAATTGGTCCATGGGCGACTATCTAATTTAAAGTCTCGCTCCCTGATGGTACCTGAAAGGTATAAGTCCAGTACTTCTTGGGTGTCTCGCTCAAATTGCTCCATCGCCAGCACGATCGGGCGTGTTTTCTCTGCCTCGAAAAGGGCTTTGAGTAACTCGAATTGGAGGTGATGGGCCACGGGATCGTTGTGTTCTTCTCCCAGAAAAACCACATCGGCTGCCCTCATTTGCCGTACAATATCTTCTATGCGCAAGGCTTCACCATTTTTTCCATATATCCGGTAATGCGATGCTGTAATGGTGGAATCAGGTACTCCAGCAGAGAGCATTGTGTTAAGGGCGAGGGCCAAGAAGAGGGTTAAGAGGGCTTTCATGGGCTATTTAAGATGATCAATGGGAAATACGCAGTGGCTAACCGCTATGTCTGAAGTTACAACATTTTGCTTTCTTTTGTACCCGGTAGTCCGTTCAGAGGCACACAAAATATAAAACAATCAAATTATCCAACTGCTTGGCTAAACAATTTTTAATTGTCTAAACAAGTAATTATAATTTAAAGGTTTGTGTCATGAATGGATTAAGCGTTTTGTTTTTTGCAACATCAAAACCATGTCTTTAAACAAATTGCCCACTACCCGTTTAACGTATTTGTTATGTCTTACTCTTCGTCCTATCCTCCCGAAGTGCCCTTAAAATCTTTTGATCAGGGGCCACCCTTTTTAGAGCCGGAGCCAGAACCCCCTAAACCTAAACCATCTCTCTGGCCATTGTTGCTGATAACAGGTGGGGTGCTGGGATTAATTGCAGGTGGTGTTTGGGGGTACCAAAAGTGGATCAATGCCCCTGCTACGCCGTCGGAGAAGCCGCAGGTTTCGGTCTCCAAGTTATTGGCGAAAACCATGGATCGCTCAAACATGGCCAAACCGCATCAACATCCACACAAAGTGTTTATTGGCGCCAAGGGAGAGGTCTATGTACAGCAAGAAATGCCTGTCTATGTCAAAATTGCCGTTTCTGAAGACCCCAATGCGCCGTCCTATCGTCTGACGGGGATGAACGCTGCGCCCATGAAATTAGACGGGCCTGGTGAACACCATCTTCGTCATTCTCATACTGAGCGTGGCGGTGCTGATCTGAATGTTTTTAATCTCACATCGGATGATGCAGCCCCCAAAGTCTGGACAGAGTTTAAAGGAGCCCAGCGTTATGCCAAAGACAGCACCGTGTATTTTGGCAAGGGCCTGCAAGTGGACGTGAAGTCCGAGGATAAAATTTCTGGCCTGCAAGAAAGTTTTGTCTCTATTGACGGTGACGCCTTTATTTCTAACCAATCCGTTTTAATTTTCGATAAAGAGAAACCCTATAGCCTTCGTACCTATGGGGTGGATAATGTAGGAAATGCTGGAAAGCCCAAAGAAGAGTTGTTTATTGTGGACCTGACAGCGCCTCAATCTACAATGACCCTTCAAAAACCATATGTTTCGGAAACCATTTCACCCCAAACAACGGTTGTGCTGAGTGCCCGAGATAATCTTTCTGGGGTGCGGGAAATTTACTACCGATACGAGGGTGAAACCCAATACCGATTATACAACGGAAAAAGCATTGAACTGGGGAGCCTTAAAGAAGGGGGCAATAAATTATATTATTACGCCATAGACCACGTAGGCAATAGGGAACCAGATAAGGTTTTCTCGTTTTATTTTGACCTTACAAGCCCTCTGTCTTCTTCTGAAGTGAAAGGGGATAAATTCTTTATTAATGGTCGGCAATATGTTTCCCCGCGTACCGAAGTGAAATTGGCGGCTCAAGACAATAAAATTGGCGTAAGTCGGATTGAATACCAAATCAATGAGAGTGGGTTTTTACGTTATACACAACCCTTTAAGATTCCACAATCAAATGGCGAATATCGCATAGACTACCGTTCTACGGATAATGTAGAAAACACCTCGAAGCCTAAACGAATGATCGTTTATATGGATTTAGAAAAACCCGTTTCAGATTATATATTCGATGGACCAACTTTTATGCTGCGAGACACCCTCTACATCACCACCCGTACCCATCTGAAACTCCCCGCTACGGATAAGTACTCTACGGTAAAACTGGTTAATTATAAAAAAGATACCGATCCACAGAAGATATTTAGCAACCCATTTGTCATCCAAGGGCGTGGCTTCCATGAAGTGATTTTCCACGCGATTGACCAAGTAAATAACCGAGAAGAAAATCGGCGGGTTGCTTTTGTGGTAGATGATCGGCCACCTCAGATCTTTAGTCACCTCAGCGCCAATAAGTATGAAGACATCCGACAGGGCAGCGAGGTATTAGGGGTTTATCCGCAACTCACGCAAATATTTCTGGCTGCAACCGATGATATTTCCGGTACGAAGGCTATTTGGTATGCCATCAATGGAGGGAAGGAGATGCCTTTTGTTGGCTCTATTAAGGGGTTAAAAGAAGGAATCTACACTATAGATATCCGAGCGCAAGACAATGTAACCAACGAGAGCCGATCTCGTGTGCGGTTTGCCATAGGTAGGTTCTAACCATAATTCTCTGCGAAAGAGCTCCGCCCAATGGTCGGGGCTTTTTTGTTTGAAAATAGGCATAAAAAAACCGGACCTCTTAAGGAAGTCCGGTTGGGGTATCCAGTACGGGAATCGAACCCGTGTTGCCGCCGTGAAAGGGCGGAGTCCTGACCGCTAGACGAACTGGACATTTTTTGATAGACTATCAAGATAACAAATAAGGATCTGGGGAATCAAGTGAAGTTCATTTCAAACTTCTTTTTTTAATTGGGCTTTGTATTGTGTAAGAATGGGGCCGACGGCCATTCGGCTGTGCATTTGTAGTCGTTCCAACGCTTCTTCGATGGTTACAAACTGCTGGAAGTGTTTAAAGGCACGGGTAAGTTGGACAACAACCTGAACAGGGCGCGAGGGGGCCGCAAAAACCACTCGTCCTCCAGTAGGTTTTACCTGACGATGTAAATAAAAAATAGTGCCTAAACCAGTAGAGTCTAAAATTCCAGTATCAGAGAAATCCAATACAAAAAAACGGACTCCTTTTTCTACTTCCTGCATACATACCTCTTTGAAAGCCGAGGCATTACGAAAGTCTAAAGCAGGTCCAATTTCGGCAATTGTTATAAGGTCTGTTGCAGGCTGAAGTTGGAAAGCCATATCTTGGTTCGGCATAACGGGTGTTTTGTCGGACGTTGTATCTAATTCCATACCATTATTTATCGAAAAACGTGAATTTTATCAATCAAATTGAAGGCGGAAAGATATCCATTGGTATTGCGTGTGCCTTTGGCATTGATGCACGTACCTACCCACCTACATTCAATGAAGAGCTATCACAATGGCTTACATATAGAAAACAACCACTTAGCGAAAAGGATGAGTCCATCCGAAAAGCCGCGAGGGATATGCTTCGTAATGGGAATTATAAACCGACGGGTCGTGGAAAACCGGCAAATGAATATTTGATCCGGGCGGTACAGGGAGAAAAGTTCCCTAGAATCAATGCACCAGTAGATATCAATAACCTGATCAGCATTAAATATTTACTCCCAATCTCATTATGGGACCTGGAGTTGGCAGGTACTGATGATTTTTTATTTCGGCTTGGTCAACCCGGCGAGACCTATGTTTTTAACTCCGGAAGCCAAGAAATAGGATTGCAAGACCTTCCTGTTGGGTGCGCCTGTTTTCAGAACTACCCGACTGGGCTTCCGATCGTAAATCCAGTGAAAGATAGCCTCAAAACCAAGACCTTGCCCGAAACGCGTCATGTTGCAGCCGCGATTTATGCGCCTTCTCAAATGATTAACAATTCAGAACTATTCAAAATCAGTTCTGAATTTGCTACCTTACTGGGTGCTTGCGGAAATACAGCCCATCATACATCGGGCATTGTATCACCAGGAGGCCAGCTTTATTTGCCGCGCCCATAAAGGGCATGTTTTCCTTTACGTTTAAATCCTAAATATTGTGGAATCTTTGTTGGTAGGTATATTTATTATTGGGTATGCCGCAATCGCCTTTGAACACCCCATCAAAATCAATAAGTCTGCTACGGCGCTGCTAACGGGCGTACTGCTATGGACCGTTGTCGTACTTACATCGGGAGAGGTACATCATATAGAAACGGAGTTGGGCCACCATCTCGCGGATATTGCCCAAATTCTGTTCTTTTTGTTGGGTGCGATGACCATTGTGGAATTGGTGGATGCGCACGAAGGGTTTCGCATGATTACAGATCGCATCCGGACGCAGGATGTACGCAAACTGCTGTGGCTCATTTCATGGGTTACCTTCTTCTTATCTGCTATTTTGGATAACCTCACAACCGCCATCGTGATGGTTAGTTTGCTGCGCAAATTGATTAAAAACCACGAAATGCGGAAAATGTTTGCGGGTATGGTGGTGATTGCCGCGAATGCAGGCGGTGCCTTTTCACCAATTGGGGATGTTACAACGACCATGCTGTGGATTGGCGGCCAGATATCAACGGTTAATATCATTTTATCTCTTTTTATTCCAAGCGTCATTTGCCTGTTGGTTCCGCTAATTTGGATTGGGTTTCACCTGAAGGGAACCGTAGAAGCACCTGCCAAACCAGCCAAAGACCACATTCCGGATGGTAGCACCCTCATGCTCATCCTCGGCGTAGGGGGCTTGGTTTTTGTACCTATTTTCAAAACGGTTACGCATTTACCTCCTTATGTGGGGATGTTGCTTTCCTTGTCTGTTATTTGGATTGCCTCCGAGTTGTTGCATAAAAACAAAGACGAAGAAGTTCGTAAGCCTTATACCGCATCCGAAGCACTCAAGCGAGTAGATACGCCCAGTATTTTGTTCTTCCTAGGGATATTGCTGGCCATTTCGGCACTGGAGGTATCGGGTATCCTCGGAGCAACTGCGCAATGGCTGAACGATACGGTTGGGAACTTGGATGTGATCGCCGTGGTGATTGGCCTTCTTTCTGCCATTGTGGATAACGTACCATTGGTCGCTGCCACAATGGGGATGTACGATCTCGCAACCTATCCGATGGATTCCAAAATCTGGGAGTTTATTGCCTATACAGCCGGAACAGGTGGCTCTATTCTAATCATCGGTTCTGCTGCTGGCGTAGCGGTGATGGGCATGGAAAAAATAGACTTTATTTGGTATGTCAAAAAGATTTCGATCTGGGCGGCCATTGGCTATTTTGCGGGTGCAGCGGCATACATCGTGATATACGCACTTTTACATACCCATTGATAAACGTAAGAGGCCATGCACCTACGCCTTGCGGAAGGTTTAACGATACTCGAACACCACCACCAGCCCTTTGTCAAGTTGTTTGAACACGGGACGTTGGTGGTGGAACTTTATGCACCTCAACAGCAGGACTTGCAAACCCCACATACCCGCGACGAATTGTATGTGGTGGCAAGTGGTACTGGTTGGTTTGTAAATGGCGACCAAAAGCATCCATTTGGCCCAAACGATGTTTTGTTTGTTCCGGCTGGCGTGGTGCATCGGTTCGAGGACTTTTCAGATGATTTTTCGGCTTGGGTGATGTTTTATGGCCCTGAAGGGGGGGAGCCAGCTTTGCCTCCTCTCCACTTACGTCTGGTATCCAATGAAAGCGAATGGCAGTCCGTTAAGCACATCCGGACGGAAGTATTTATTCTGGAGCAGGCTTGTCCACCGGAAGAAGAATGGGATTTGTTTGATGAAACGGCAACGCATATTTTGGGTACGGTAAATGGTGTCCCCGCAGCCTGTGCAAGATGGCGCACCGTGAAAAGTGGGGATGGAGATGGCCTTGCCAAATTAGAGCGATTTGCATTATTAACCCCCTTTCGGGGCAAAGGCTATGGTCGCCAAATAGTTGAATGGACAATAGACCAGGCCGAAAAAGCGGGATATTCGGTACAGATAATACATGCGCAAGCGCACCTACAAGCCTTTTATAATACACTCGGATTTCGGCCGATTGGCAAATTATTTGATGAAGCAGGTATCCCACATATCCGAATGTTTCGAAAAGGATCACGCGCTTAGGCAAGTGATATATTCACCTGCTGGATCTACGCCAATGATGCAAGAAGTGAGACGTCCTTATGCGTTGTGAAGGGCAAATGTTCCATAAGCAAGTTCTGGTACGTCGTTCTCGCTACCATCCTTAGACCGGACTGCTATCCGAGGTACTCTTTTCGTCGTCATTTTTATTACGAAGATTCAGGTCTAACAATGAGTCCACCCAAACCCCTTCGTTTTGCAAGGTTTCTTTTCCATTACCCCATGTGAAACAGAAAAGGGTAAAAAGACCCACAACTTTAAATCCATCCTCACGCAGTAATTTAATGGCCAGACGTGCATTTTTGCCGCTGTTCAGGACGTCGTCTAACAACACCACAGGTTCATTCCGGTTGATAGGGCCTTCCACCAAGCGACGACGGCCATATGCCTTGCGGGTTTCGCGTACAAATCCACCTTTAAACCCCATTTCAGGTCCCGAACTCAGTACTGAACACACCAATGGAAAGGAACCATACCCCAGGCCAACCACCTGATGTACTTCCTTCTTTGCTAAACGTTTTGCCAAAACGCCCCCGACCTCATTAAAAAAAACGGCATCCAACATCGGGGTTCGGGTATCCAACATCCAACGAATGGGCAATCCTGCTGGATCGGTAATGGCTTCCTGTTCGCTACGAACCATGGCTTGCTGATAGAGTCGGTTGCCAAGGTCAATCAATTCGGTCTCGGTCATGTCAGAACATTTTGGGTTATATCATAGGAAGATACAAAAACCATGCGCGAATTGTATTCTCAGAACAGGAAAAAGCGGGTTTTCCCATAAAAAACCTGATCTGGGAGCAGGGGCAAAAGATTGGTGGAATGTTCTGGTGGTTGTGCTGGTCTGTATTTTCCATCCGTCTATTCATGCTTTTGAGGGCAAATACTTTTATATTGCTTTAACAAACCTGTAAAAACCAAAAGAACATGCAAAGCAGACGTACCGCGCTTAAGCAATCTATTTTATTGGCAACCGCTCCTCTGGGGGTATTTGCCGAGAATGGTCCCTTGAAAGGTCGTATCCGACATTCCGTATGCAGATGGTGCTATGGGCAAATACCATTGGATACGTTTTGTCGTCAAGTCAAGGCTTTGGGCTTAGAAGCCATAGACTTGGTAGGGGAGGCCGACTGGCCCGTGCTCAAAAAGCATGGTTTAACATGTTCGATGGTGAATGGGGCGGAAATTAGCCTTACCCGTGGCTTTAATGACCCCGCCCTCCATGATGAATTGGTACGACGATATGAAGACCTGATCCCGAAAGCGGCTGCAAATGGTTATAAACAAGTGATCTGTTTCTCCGGAAATCAAAACAGCCTTTCGGACGAAGAAGGCATTCAAAATATGGCCTCCGGTATCCGACGTTTATTGCCGTTGGCTGAACGTGCGGGTATTACGCTGGTTCTGGAAATGCTAAATAGTCGCATAGATCACAAAGGGTATCAAGCAGATACCACCGAATGGGGCGTGGGGGTTTGTAACCAGTTGGAGGACCATCCCAATTTTAAACTGCTCTATGACGTTTATCACATGCAGATCATGGAGGGCGACCTCATCCGCACGATCCGGAAACATCAAAAACATCTCGCGCACTTCCACACAGGAGGGAATCCGGGCAGAAATGAGATCAATCAGACGCAGGAAATTTACTATCCTATCATCATGAAGACGCTCTTGGAGATCGGGTATAAGGGCTATGTAGCACAGGAGTTTATCCCCAAAAGTAAAAACCCAATGGCATCCCTACAAGAAGGTATTCGGATTTGTGACGTTTAAGTACGGGTCATTCTGCGGGGTGTAGCTGGTTGCCGACGATCTTCCACATCCGATGGAGGCGGGCAACAGGTGGTTTTTGTTGTTCGGTGGCTCGATACCGTAAAATAGTTATGTGGGGACTACGCTCCGCTTGCTCAAGCTCCCACATCGTCAGGTCCTTGGGTAGTTGGTGACGGTGCTGCGGTAAGGTAAAGGTATCCGCCAACCGACAAGGCCCTTTTTTCCATGTCTTCCCCCCATTTGTCGTGCTTTGGCGCATAAGGTGTTCTGCATCAGCGCCAGGGTTGCACGTCAGATAGACCTCGCCCTTCTGTGCGGAGGTGAAGTACATCCGGACTGGAACATCGGAGTGATCCGATTTGGGTATTGCTGTACGCCTAGTCCAGGTAGCACCGCCATCTAAGGTGCGAAAAAGTTGTACTTCACCTGGTCCTTCCATCGTAAACAGCACAAGCGCAAATCCAGTTTTGGCATTCAAGAAGTGCATTTCCCAGACTTGACTGGAACCTACGGGGGTCATGACCTCGCGCCACGTTTTTCCACCGTCTTTGGTGCGGAGTAAAACTGAGCGCAAAGGGCCAGGCCCTAAACCCCAAACGCCATACAAAAATGCCTCAAGGTGGCTCCGGCCCAAAATATCCACATAGAGCGAAACGGTATTGTCTTCTGTTAGTTGTTGTACCACCTCTCGCTCGTCCGCAGTAACGGGCTTAAATGAAACCATTGTATTTTGAGCAGATACAACCAGTGTACCGCATAAGGCGAAAAATGCGATTAGGGGAAACGGCTTAGGAAAGTACATAGCGAATAGCGATTGATTGGAAAAATAACAAGTCGGAAACCTGATGTTTTTTTATAAACGCACTATTTGGTATTTTTGTTTGCCAAGTCTTTAAAATGTCTTGGAGATATAACTGGAATTGGATAACTTATTTTCTTCCCCTTCAACCTAATCCCCCAAAAATATGGACCGTAGAAATTCGCTGAAACTAATGGGCATGGGTGCGATGGCTTTGGCCGATCCGCAAATGGGCATGGCGGCGGCTGTTGCCAAACGCCCCATTCGGAACTGGATTTGGATTCGTCCAGATGACAAGCAGACCGATGCACAACGCCGTGACTTGTTCCGAATGTATAAACGTTATGGGATTTACGGCGTGTTTATAGAGTGGTATCACGAAGCAACCTTCCAAGCGGCAGCCAATGCAGGACTTTCTACGCACCTCTGGATGTGGACAACCAATCGGCGCGACCAATGGATTCGGGATAACCATCCGGAATGGTATGCGGTAAGTCGTAACGGAAAGTCTTGTTTTGATCAGCCGCCCTACGTGGAGTACTACCGATGGGTATGCCCGAGCCGCAAAGAAGTGGGTGATTACTTGGAGCAATTTGTCCGCGATCACCTTAAAAAGCCATACGTACAGGGCATTCATTTGGATTATGTGCGTTTCTGCGATGTGATCTTGCCAGTGGAACTTTGGCCCACCTATAACTTGGTACAAACCGAGGAATTGCCGGATTATGATTTTTGCTATTGTGATGTGTGTCGCTCGAAGTATAAGGCACAATATGGCAAAGACCCCAAGGACATTGCCTATCCATCCGACCAGTACTCGTGGCGGAAGTTTCGCTACGATGCGGTTACACAACTGGTAAATCGTTTGGCAAAGGTAGTTAGCGCACATAAAAAACCCATTACGGCTGCGGTTTTCCCAACGCCGGAAATTGCTCAGCGCATTGTGCGGCAAGATTGGACTCGTTGGAACTTGGATGCCTTCTGCCCAATGGTGTACCATAGTTTTTATTTGGAACCGGAACAGTGGATTGGCGAAGCAGTGGAGCAAGGGGTTTTTGGGCTTCGGGATACAAAGCCTCTTTATGCAGGCCTGTACTTGCCTGCCTTTGCCAATGACAACACCTTCGAAATGGGCGTGCGCTATGCGCGAAGGAACGGTGCCAGCGGAATTTCCCTCTTTGGTGATGTTACCGAGAGTCAACTGAAAATTCTGGCTGCTCTGAAGTGAGCCTACCTTGGGCTTCTCCGAGGCTACCCGCAAGGTTCCAAATAAAAGATGGTTAAATGGAGATGGGAATACGAATGGATGGGAGGAAAGTCCTGTTTTATACATCATTTTCGGGGCGATACGGAGAAGTGGTTACCCCTGTTAATGAACTAAAGCCGCCGTGTTGAGGTGCTTTGGAGCGGGAATGATTGGTTGGTGACACGCATAGGCGAGGAATATTAGGGTTTATCTGGATTTTAGGGTTACGCCTTTCCATTCTTCTGTGTTCTGTGACGCGATCAATAAAACAAGGCCCGTCAACAGTTGTTGTTGCGGGCCTTTACCTTCTCTCGTGGGTTAAACCAATCAGGTTGCGTCGAAGGATTTTATGTGCGGAGGTTCATGTTCTCCTCCTTCGTGGGGCGGTGTATTTAATACTTTTAGGAAGAAATACACCGTAATCGCAGTGATAAGGATAATGGTTGTTAACCATAAAACAAGTGCTGCAGTAGTCATGATCGTACCTCCTATGCGTTGTTAACAATATGACGGCCTTCTCGGATGCGCTTATAGTAGGCCACCCGAACGAGGTAGGCAATTCCTACAAAAAGTGCCAACAAGAGCAAGCGAGAAAGATGTACCGCTATTGGTTGTGGGTCTGTCAGTTTTTGGATGATGTCTGGAAGGCTGAAAGCAAACACGGTCAGCAAAAACACCGGCGTGATGTATTGGATGATAAACTTAAAGGCTGTCGGAACCTGAATATCTGCCCCACGATTGATCTCGTCCCAGCCGCGTTTCATGCCAAACACCCATGCAAAGAGAATGATTTCCAACAAGGCAAAAACCACCAACGAGACCGTTCCTGCCCAATAGTCATATTCGCCAAAAACGCCCTCTTTATAGAAGATAACGGTGGGCAAGCCAAGAATCAATACGGCCAGACCAAACGTCCAAGCGGACTTCTCGCGCTTCCAGCCAAATTCGTCTTGTAAGAAACCCATAATCGGGGTTCCCATGGCCAAAGAAGACGTGATTCCTGCAAAAAACAACAAGCCAAACCACATCACACCAGAAATAACACCCAAAACTGGCCCCCATTGCTGGAAGAGGTAAGGCAGGGTTTGGAAACCTAAACCAAAACCGCCCCCATTTACCACAATTTCTTTTACGCCATCTATCCCCAAATAGCCAACAGTGATCGGGATAACAATCGCGCCGCCCAAGACCACCTCAACAAATTCATTGGTCCATCCAGCGCCCATTGCATTCAACGCCACGTCGTCGCGGGAACGGAGGTAGGACGCATAGCAATGGATACTTCCCATCCCCACAGACAGGGTAAAGAAGATTTGTCCGGCGGCTGCCAACCATACTTTTGCATTCCAGATGCTATCGAATTGCGGATTCCAGAGGAAATTAAGCCCCATTGTACCGTCATTTACCGCTCCATCGCTTCCTGCGGTCAGGGTAACGCCGCGAATGGCCAAGAAAATCCCAAAAATAATGAGGAGTGGCATTCCGATTTTTGCAACGGTTTCTACCCCGCCACTCAAACCGCGAGACAGAATCCAGGTATTGAGTAGCAAGCAAAGTATATAAAATACCACTGGTTCGTAGGGAATACCCGTATGCGAAACGCCAATATCAGTGTAATCAGTAAAGAATTGTGCTACCGATGCCTGGGTACTCCCGTTGAAAGAACCGACGATTGTATGATATACATAAGACATGGTCCAAGATTCGATATAACAATAGTAGGCAGCAACGGCAAGGTTGGTGAATATCCCAAAAACACCTACGTATTTCCATAGTTTGCCATTGGGGGCCATCGAGCCAACGATGAAGGGAGTGCTGTGGTGTCCGTGTTGACCACCAAAACGGCCCATAGACCATTCTACAAAGAGCAGGGGAATGCCCATTAGTAGAAAGCAGACTAAATAGGGAATGATGAATGCACCACCGCCATTTTCAATGGCTTGCACGGGAAAGCGGAGAAAGTTTCCGAGACCAACAGCATTGCCTGCCATGGCCAGAACCAGTCCCACCCGCGAGCCCCAGGATTCTGTGTTTGTACTCATTACGGTATCTTTGTTAGGGGAAAATGAAAACAAAAGGGTTTGTAGGGTAATCTTAGATGTTGTATATAAAATAAGGACGACCCGAACCTTGTTTAAGTAACCCATGAAGAAACAAAAAAGATATAGGCGAAAGCAAGGCTTTTCTTCATTTTCCGTCCACAATCTTGGGCAAAACGGATTTTATTTTGAGCGTAGAAGGGCGATCATGCTCCCCAAGTAGCGTATCAGGCTTCAGATAAGGGCGTTTATCTTGTGCTGAATAAGCAGGCGCTCTGCTTCAGACGGCGCCTTTTCTAAGGCTTGTTCCCATGCCAAAAGTGCCTTTTCTCTTTCTCCGGCTGCAGACAATAAATAGGCACGAATGGAAAAATACAGGTGATGTGTGGAGAGCGCATCTCGATGGGGGAGGTGGTCGAAGGCTGCGAGGGCAACACGGGGGCCTTCAACCTCAGCAAGTGCAATCAAGCGGTTGAGGGAGGCTATCGGAGAGGGGGCTATTGTTTCCAAGGCATCATAATATTGCAAAATTTTGCCCCAGTTGGTTGCTTGGTAGGTAGCGGCACGGGTATGCTCCCACGAAATACCCGCCTCCAGGTGGTAGCGTGATAAATGGGTGCCCGTAGCAGCTTTGTTTAGATACGTTTTTCCAATCTCGATGAGTGCACCATTCCACAAACATCGGTTCTGATCTGGTAAAAGACACAAAGCGCCCGTTTCCGTAAGGCGGGCATGGGTGCGGGCCGCTTGAAAACACATGAGTGCAAGCAGGGCAAACGCTTCTGGTTGACGGGTTTGAGGTTGTTCAGTCAGTAAAACCCCCAGCCGGAGGGCCTCTTCCATCAACTCCTGCCGAATCACTTCATGAAGTTGATTGGATTTGTAGCCTTCATTAAAAAGGAGGTATATCGCCAACAGAACTTGCGAAAAACGCGCTGGTAGTGCACCTTGTGTCGGAACCTCGAAAGGAATGTGTTGTTTCCGAAACGTTTGGCGTGCCCGATAAAGACGCTTCTCAATATTGGCTTCGGTCGTGAGAAAAGCACGGGCAATCTCCTGAACCGAAAAACCACAAAGGTATTTGAGCATCAGGGCAATCTGCGATTCTTGCGGAAGGCTGGGGTGGCAACAAACGAACATCATACGCAAGACATCGTCTGCAAGAAGCGGATGTGCCAAAACTTCGCGCTCATGCTCCTCTGTCTCGAATGCTTCCAAGTGCTCCCACGAAAGCGGTTGTTCTCTTTTCTTGCGTCTTAGCACGTCAAGGGCCTTATTACGGGCCACCCGAAAGAGCCATGTCGAGGGGTTTTCTGGAAGACCGCGAAATCGCCAAACCTCCCATGCCTTAACAAGGGTGTCCTGAACGACATCCTCGATCAATGCAAGGTGGTGCGTTCCGAAAAAGCGGGTTAGCCGCACCACCAAACGTCCGGATTCGTGTCTGAAAAAATGTTCGTCCATTCAGGTCTTTTTACAACTGATGTACTTCACGAACTTCTACGGTTCCATCTGCTGTTTGCAAGATGGGGCAATTTTTAGATAAGGCGACAGCTTCCTTCAAATCATGGGCTTTTAAAAAGAAATATCCGCCCACCATTTCCTTCCCCTCCGTAAAAGGGCCATCAGAGACGATCTTGTGTTTGCTCCGGATCACCCGGCCTGTTGGTACAAGCGGGTCTCCACCCGTCACGCGGTCTTCGGCTAGTAGGGGCTTCATCCATTGGTCCCACAAAAGCAGTTCTTCGGCACTCGGCGCAGCGGCAGGGTTTTCTGGATCGGCTTCGCCTCCTCGGAAAAGATAAATAAAGTTTTTCATGCGTTTGTTTGTGTTAGTCATTAGAAGGATTGGGAAGTTTGATGATTTCGCGGATTTCTACAGAGCCGGTTTCATAATGCAAAATGGGGCACTCCTTTGCAAGTTCGGTGGCATGGTCTAAATCCTCTGCGCGGACCATCAAGTAGCCGCTTACGACCTCGTTACCGTCGGGATACGGGCCATCGGTCATACGTTCAAATGTCGGACCCACCACATGGCCCTCAGCAACAAGGGGTTGCCCATCTTCGAGGTTGCCGCGCTGTGCAAGGGCTTCGGTCCAAGCCATCCACCGCGCCATGTCTTCTTGTAGTTCTGCTGGCGATAAACGGGCCATTTCCTCTGGCGACTCCCGGAATAGATAAAGAAAAGGGGTTTTCATAAACGTTTTTGTTAGGTGTGTTGGGAAAATGCTCCCATGTTACATGATCATAGACGAATCATGTGCCAAAATCCGGACACCCGAAGAATTTTTTTCAGACCCATACGAGTGTCCTGTGCTGTACGGACAAATATACCCCGCATGGAGTCCATATAATTATGTGCTGAACAACTCGCTGGGCATGGTGGATCCGGATGGGAAAGAAATATGCTTGGTCTATGACAACAAAAGCAAATCTTGTACCCAACAATACAAAGCGGGGATGGATGCCGAGCAGTTTAAGGACAATAAAGACCTGTATAATTTTGTTCTAGGACTCAACAAACTTTCGACCATTGATGTGGGTGCGACCGTCATTGCCACATTGATTAAGAGCCAAGAGCGGTATATATTCTCTGATCAACGTTCTCCCCAAGGGGCATATGCTTTTGGCGGAACAACAAGAACCTTTTATATGGGTGGGTTTGGAAGTGAAGAGATGGATATTGATGACATGGTGAGGGTGGGACATGAACTTTTCCATGCTTACCAAAAAGATAAACTTGGCAGTGAATTTGGAAGTGGAATTGATATTGAAGTTGAAGGCTATCTGTTTCAATACATTATTCGTTATGGTTTGGATAACTATCGCCCTGACCCTAATGATTATATTGGCGGAAATGATGTACCAAAAGGAGAAGAATACTCTAAGGGTATGATTTCTATGGCTATAAATTATCTGGATAGAAAAGAATTTCCTATCCGTGATTTTCGCAAAGCAGCTGATAATTTTAAGGAGGGTTCAGATACGATGGGAGCATATAAAGATTTCCCAATCTACACTTATACGAAAAAACAAACGCCTGTTATTGCTTCACTTTATCATACCAAGGTAAAACAATGATGACATTAATTTTCAATAAGTATGGAAAATATTTCATTGGCTTTGGGATGGTTTTCCAATACTGCTACTCGCAAAACTGGATACTACCTACCATAGATGAGCGCCCATGCTTGCAGGTTCCAGATAGCTTGCAAATCAGTTATCATAACCGAACTCTGATTAGCTACCTTTATAAAAATTCAGAAAAGGGAGAAAATCTTCTGGTAAAAGCAAGGGTGTATTCTTATTATGATCTCAATAAGCGTAAAGAGGTTGATGTATTTGACAGGGTTGATTTATTAAAAGTTGAATACAAAAAACACCCCAATTCTTACTTGAATCCTGCTTGGTTAGAGGCTTCCTTTTATAGATATGTCTCATCCTATCCAGAAATTATTAAGAAGCGAGAAGAGTTCTTAACTTATATGTATAAAACAGACAGAGCAACCTTGTATTATTTTTCACTTGGCGTATATACCTGTTCTCGTAAAGAATAGTCTTTCAAGGCATCGGGCGGTGGTGGTGGATCGGCTAGCGGATAAATACCTTTCTGATTTCTAATCAGCATCATGCCAGCCCTTATGGCGAATTTAAAATTCGCTACTATGTGCTCAATAACCCAATGGGCATGGTGGATCCGGATGGGAAAGAAATATGCTTGGTCTATGACAACAAAAGCAAATCTTGTACCCAGCAATACAAATCACGGATGGATGCCGAGCAGTTTAAGGACAATAAAGACCTGTATAATTTTGTTCTAGGACTCAACAAACTTGCGACCATTGATGTGGGTGCAACCGTCATTGCCACATTGATTAAGAGCCCAGAGCGGTATATATTCTCTGATCAACGTTCTCCCCAAGGGGCTTATGCTTTTGGCGGAACAACAAGAACCTTTTATATGGGTGGGCTTGGAAGTGAAGAGATGGATATTGATGACATGATGAGGGTGGGACATGAACTTTTCCATGCTTACCAAAAAGATAAACTTGGCAGTGAATTTGGAAGTGGAATTGATATTGAAGTTGAAGGGTATCTCTATGGCTACTTCATTCAGGATAGGTTATCAAATAATAAGACAACATCCATAAGGGATTACAAAGGGGGAAATGATATAGATAAAGGAGTGGCTTACAATAGAGAAATAAATACTCTATTAGAAGCGTTTCATAAAAAACAATCTTTTCCTGTGAAAGATTTTAATGATGCGGTTGGTTTGTTCAAGATGGGTTCTAAGCAAATGGGGTCTTATGCAAACTTTAAGGAATTTACCTATACCCTAACCCGCCCTCCTGTTATTACCACCTTTTACAAAAACGTAAGGAAATAAGATGAAACAACTATTTTATAGGATATGCTGCCTTAGCGGATTTAAAATCCTTTTTCTAACGAGCACATTTTGCTACGGGCAGCAACAAGAAGAACTTGATTTTTATGGTGATCCCTGCATTGTTGTGCCTGATTCCCTAAAAATAAAAAATCATGGTGAGGCAAGAATTTCTTTCTTATACAAGAAGGAAAACAACCGTATTATATACTTAAGGACTAGTGTTTATAGGTATTATGATATCAAGAAAAGGGAAGATATTTCTGTGGAAGATAACGCCAAGAATAAGTCTTTAGCCCGTCAGAATACGTATATGAACCCATTGTGGTTAGAGCAGGCTTTTTATGCTTATTATGCCCGTTATCCCGACCTGTTTTCAAAGACGGAAGCAGACCAACTTGAGATGCGTCGGCAAGAGAAAATGCCCCTTATTCTTTTTGGGTTTGTAGCCAGTACCTGTTCTCGTTATAAGTCATGGAAAAAAGAGTAAGGCTGTGAAGATGAAACAACTATTTTATAGGATATGCTGCCTTAGCGGATTTAAAATCCTTTTTTTAACGAGCACATTTTGCTACGGGCAGCAACAAGAAGAACTTGATTTTTATGGTGATCCCTGCATTGTTGTACCCGATTCCTTAAAAATAAAAAATCATGGTGAGGCAGGAATTAGATTTTTATACAAGAAGGAAAACAACCGTATTATATACTTACGAACCTATGTTTATTCGTATTATGATATCAAGAAAAGGGAAGATATTTCTGTGGAAGATAACGCCAAGAATAAGTCTTTAGCCCGTCAGAATACGTATATGAATCCATTGTGGTTAGAGCAGGCTTTTTATGCTTATTATGCCCGTTATCCCAACCTGTTTTCAAAGACGGAAGCAGACCAACTTGAGATGAGTCGGCAAGAGAAAATGCCCCTTATTCTTTTTGGGTTTTCAGCAAGGACCTGTTCTCGTTATAAGTCATGGAAAAAAGAGTAAGGCTATGAAGATGTTTTACATGTGAAGATGTTTTAGAGAGGGGTATAACGCGATAGGGCTGGCATCATTCTGATTATGGGTATATGCCAGCCCTAATTGGTTGTTTAAGACTGGCATAAGCACGCATAGAGAAATTACATCTTGGTACAATGCGATCTGTGCTAAAAGAGGGTGTAACTGCGCCCATCGAAGGCTAGAGCCTCGACCTGACGGTAAGGAACGCGATGCCGAAATCAAGCGTTAGCGCAGATTCACGAAGCGTAGCGTAGTAAACGGGATTAGATTACTTTACCTTCCGGTGAATCTGCGACTTATTCCGCTTCGCTCCATGAGTCGGCTACGCCTCGTGTGGCGCACGGTACTACGCTTCGTGGATTGGCCGCTGGCTCTCGGTGGATCCGCTGGCGGAATCTTTTGTTGATATGTCTCCATACAATTATGTAAGTAACAGCGTTACCGACAGAATTGATCCTGACGGTAAAAAAGAATTGCCCTGTTATAATGGATATATGCAAGGATCGTTGGGAGCATTCAAGATAAGAACTTGCTTGCAATCTAACAACCCTGAAGATTGGACCTATGACGATAGGATGAATAATACTGTTAGATGGCAAAATGCAAATCTCTATAATTTAGAAAACCAGCGCCATTGGGAATATCAAACTATTGAACAAAGAGCAGCTTTTTATGGTTGGTTTGATAGTTATACGGCTCGTTTAGGTTTTGAAACGCGTTGGGCAAAGGCAGCATCTAAAGTTGCAGGTTCTATCAGTTTTTTATCTGATGAGTATGAAGGATATGAAGCAGGAGCTTTACTTGGGTATAGCTCTGCTGACGCATCTCAATTTGCAAAAACAGGGAATAGAGTTATATTTGAGAATGTGTTCCCCAAACTCAAAAATCTCATTAAAGGTACTGTCTTAAAAGGACGTGATGCAAAAAGATGGGATGGTTTTACTTTGGCACAGGAACAAAGTTTAATTCAACCGTTGTATGAAAATACTAAAGCGTTTGGACTGGTTTCAGCGGCTTCAAAACAGGGTCTGGCTGGTATGTCTATTATTGCACCAATTTTAGTACCTGGTATGGCACCCTTCCCTGCCTCAGGAAATTTGATGAATGTCAAAGAAAGGTGGGCATATGGGATGCAAGCAATGGGGCATAAAGTAGCTCCTCATCAAATGCCATATCCAGGAGGAGAATACGCTTCTGGAATGATCCTGCGTAATTACATGATAAAAAGACACTGATAATTTTCTGATTCACCCTATTTAAGCTATTACAATGCAAAAAAAACTTATTTCTCATCTCGTATTATATATTTCAGCAATTGTAATACTTTATAGTTTTTATACTTATTCAAATAAAATCGTTTCTATGATCGTTGGTCAAGATATTACTAACTTGAGTGAATCTTATGAAGATAGTGTTCTTTTAATGGATACTATTCCCATGATCAAGTATCAACTGTATTTATTTTTACTTTTTATGCAATTAAGTTTATTTATATTTAGCATCTATAACAAAAACATGATCCAAAGTAGTATTCTTGTAAAATATTATATTTACTCAGCAATTTTATATAGTAGCATCACATCTATTACTCTTCTAATTGGATTAGTATTATACCATAATGTTGCTCATCGTGTTGTATAAAAACTTATTTCAAAAACGGCGCTTCTCCGAAGTACCGTTTTGCTTCGTAGCGACAACGGCAGCGGTGCGGTGTAGCGATACGGCGAAGTCATGCTACTGAGCCATTGAGATAATAAACTGAGATTATGCCAGTCCTAATTGGTTGTTTAGGGCTGGTATTTTTTCCACTTCGCTGCATCAGTCGGCTCTGCCTCGTGTGGCGCGCGGTACTATGATTCGGGGATTGGCCGCTGGCTGGCGGTGGACCCGCTGGCGGAGAAATACCCCAGCTGGTCGCCGTATAATTACGTAGGAAATTCTCCACTAAATGCCATAGACCCAGATGGGAAGCAGGTGTGTTTATATATGAATGAAAAGCGGGAGTGTGCCCTTTATTATCAAGAAGGTATGGATGCAGAACAATATAAATACAATAAATCTGTTTATAGAGCTATTAGTGAATTAAACCTAATCTCTAAATCTGAATCAGGAAACCATGTTATATCAACGCTTGTTGGGAGTAAAGAAACCTACACCTTTAATCACCAAAAGCCAGATGAGATTAATGCTTCTATGTCCTATTCTCATAAATCAAGAACGATTAAAGGAGATCTTTCAGATGATACTAAAACTGATACAAAAGCGATTGCGCACGAACTATATCATGTTTTATGAACACGATCAGAAAAATGCAACGGGACGTTTTATCAGTATGGAGGTAGAGGCTGATATTTTTAAGGTATTTGTGATGCAGGAGTTGTTTATCAACACTACTTTGCCAGGGCTATCAGGAATGCCTTTTGGTAGAAATAATAAGGAGGGTGAACTTTACCAAAGCTCAATGGTAGGATTAACAGACAAATTACAGAACCCCCAAATTGAATTTGACCATCAAAAATATAAAACAGCAATCCTGAATTTTAAAAAAGGGAGTAAGAACAATGAAAGATCTATATATAAAGATTATTTTATCAGAGTTTCTGCTCAACCATTAATAATTAGGTTTTATCATCCACAGAGGGCTAATTTTGGAATGTAATGAAAAAGTATTTACTACCTTTTATTGTTTTTTCCTTTTTCTTGGGGGCTTGTTGCTCCTCTAAAGAGGTGATACCTTCTCCTAAAGAGGCCGTCCTTTCTCCTAAAGAAGGGAGCCCTGTCGTTGTTTCAAAGCCAACTGGGCGTGTTTTGGATAAACCACCCCATTTTGTAATGCCAAACGAAATTAGAAGCCGTTTCAAAGGGTTTATGAATGGAGGTTCTGATGCTTTAGTGGTTCTTTTTCCCGATGAAACATATGAGATAAAGCGGATAAATTTTATTCAACTTTGGGATGGTAAAGGTGAAACAATTTTTTATTATAAGCATGGATTTTCTGAGCCTCCTATAGATGAAATTCTAGAAAAGTGGTTGATATCCGAATTTAAAAAAGTAAAGGTATTGATACCACCCAGTGAAAGGGTTGAGTTGATCTGGCCATTCAGGATTATATAGTTAGACTTTTAAAATAATAGCAAAGTAAGTAATTAATTCAATGAATGGCTTACTATAGGTGAGTTTCGTTGCTTAAAGTGCCAAAACATCCTTTCGGTGGATCCGCTGGCGGAGAAATACCCCGCATAGAGTCCGTATAATTATGTGCTGAACAACCCGCTGGGGATGGTGGACTTATTTGGGCTTGAACCATGTAAGAACTGGGATGTAAAGACACAGGGTTATTGCCAAGAAGTGGCCGTTGAAGCGGTCGGTTTTAGTCATGAACGGCGGGGTGAAATCAACTCAATCGCCTTTGACCTTCATGAACAACGTCAACCATCTTGGGGTTGGTCTTCCCCTCCTAGTAGTACGGATTATTTACTTGCATGGAAGCTCTGGGTTAGCGAAAATATAACAGACCCTTATGTACGAGAGTTAGTAGAAGCAGGAGAAATAGCAAACCCTGAAGGTTTAGTAGAAGATGATACCCTTCCTTTTTTATTGTCTGGCGGTGCTTTGGGGGTTGCCCAAAGGCTAGCACAAGGAGGAGGTTCTGCACTCCTTGCCACGAAGGAAGTAGCGTTTTATAGAGCAATGTCTAATGCTGAATATGCTGCATTAGAAGCCAATCAAGGCTTAACATATATGAAAGGAAAAAAGTTGTTTGTTTCTACAAAATCTGCATATTCAAGACCGTACCTACAAAAAGATGGTATGATGTATTGGTTCAGTTTAATATGAAGCCAGGTGCAATGAATTACTTTAAACAGGTTGGGGTAATGCATAGAACACCAGCGGCAAGTAAAGGATGGGCAAATAGAGGATTATTAATGTGGAAATATGAGAGAAAAGCTTGGAATTTAGGAATACAACAAAATACTCATATGTTTAATCCATGGATAAATAACTTTAAAGTAATTAAGTAATGTTTGAATTTTGGAAATTTTATAAAAAGCTTTTAAATGGTGAAATTTATTTTGATGAATTTCCTCAAGAGCGATTATTGCGTTTTAAAAAAGAAACCCTTTCTTTATTAAAAGAAAATGTCAAAAATGAAGACCAAGAGGGTTTAGAAACCACTCTATCTGTTCTTTTTTATGACGGCGCAGATGCTGATTACACAGATATTTTACTGCAACTTTTAGATGAGAAATGGCACACTTCTGAAGAGGATATTATAAGTGTTCTCGAATTGATTAAAGACCCTAAAAGCGTAGACAAATTATATGAAGTTGCTCTTGATGTTCCTGATTACGATGATATGAGAGCTATAGCCAAAAAATCTATATGGGCTTTGAGTGCTGTTAATACACCTGAAGCAATACAAAAATTAAAGCTTTTAGAAAAAGTTGATGATCCAATTATAAAAGAAAATGCAACTTTTCAACTTGAGGAAGTTCTTAAAAAGCATTAACTATTAAAGCGATATTTTCAGGCAAAGGGTAAATTTGTTCTTGTGGCAATAAATCCTTTGCCTGATTTATTTTACCCTCATTAATAAGTTGGTTGATGTGTTTGCAATTCTCTGTAATATCATCAACCTGCACAATCCAATCAGTAACATATCTTTCTACTGCAATATCTGATAAACCTATTTGAATAGAACGATAATTTAAGGGATGTAAGAAAATATCTTTTTCAGGATCCCATTGAATACGAACAGGCGAATTTTTGAGTATTTTTTTCCATGTTTCATATGATGTATGAACTGAACTATCAAAATGAGATAGGCAGGAGTTTTGTAGAGCCCATTCAAGTCCTAAACGCTTTATTTTTATTGCTAAAATGCACTCCTGATTTTCTTTGATAGCCCAACCAGAACGATACATCATCCACAGGAAAGAAGGTTTAATCCAAGTCATTCTTTCCTTTTTAAAAGGAGGAGATACAAAAGTTTGATGCTCTACTGCGGATTGAGCGATATATTTATTAAACGCTTGATAAACTGTAATGGTATTGTTATCATATACAGCTCTTACTATTCTTTCATTCATAAAGCAGCGATATTTTTTAAGATTAACGGATTTAATAAAGCTATCCAGTACGTGTAGGATATGGTTTTATTTTGTATTTTCCATACACTAAAGCAATTCAGCAGGGCTAACTGATTCCCAATGAGAAAATATAGCCAAATTATTACCAAAAGCCAACCAGTATTGGAACACGGCGTTTGGGTGTGCCGAAAAAGACCACTTTGGAAGCACCCGTTCGGTTATTCGAGAAGATGGTATGGTTATGGAGGGGCACGATTATGAGGCATGGGGTGGTATTATGCCCGGTCGTAGTTATGCGATTGGCAATCCTACAAAGGAGCGGTTCACCGCTCCGCCTTAGCGAGCGGAACAAGGAGCGCGATGCAGAGACGGGGCTTGATTACTTTATTCCGCTTCGCTCCATTGGTCGGCTTCGCCTCGTGTGGCGCACGGGTACTACGCTTCGGGGAGTGGGCGGTGGCTGTCGGTGGACCCGCTGGCGGAGAAATACCCCGCATAGAGTCCGTATAATTATGTGCTGAACAACCCGCTGGGGATGGTGGATCCGGATGGGAAAGACACTTGGTTTGTACATGGAACAATATTTGCGGATTATAGTCAAGATGATAATCATTTTCAATCGTTAGGAAAAAGATATGCAGAGGGTCATCTGCGATCATGGCAAAATGCTTTAGGAGATACAGGAGAAGGGCATTTTTCCAATTGGTCAGGTGGAAATAATGATAAAGAACGGAGGGAGGCAGCAGCTCAATTGGCATTTTCAATCATGCAAACACTACACAAAGATCCTTCCAAAACGGTTAATATCGTTGCACACAGTCATGGTGGCAATGTTGCAATTATGGCGCTTAATACACTTGCAAATGCAGGTATTAACACAAAAACGGTCGTTATGATGGGTACCCCTTCACGAGCGTACAAACTGACAGATACTGCAAGACGACATATTCAAACGACGCTCAATTTGTACAATAAATATGATGGAGTACAAACTAATGGCGGAAGTACACCAAGATTTGTAGGTGGAGATCGTCTAGGAAATCCTGTTTATACAGGCGGTTTTGAAATTGGACCTGCTGGCAGGGCACACGGAGGTTTTGATAATCGAGATGTAACTGACTTAACAGGTTTAAAATCCCTACAAGTTCCAATTTATGCAAAAGGTCGCCAAGTAGGATATAGAACACAAAACCCAGGTATATGGGACGCACATGGTGCCATGCACACCAATCAGAATGTCATGAATTTTGTCCATCAGTATTTAGTTCATCGAGGTTTAGCAAAATGAAAGTACTCAAATTAGTCAAGAGAGGGTTCTTGGGATTCATAACTTGTATAGT